>JAYUGK010000302.1:0-3190 GCA_043738415.1 Chloroflexota bacterium
CCGCTCCCGCTTCGAGCCGTACCTGGTCTACATAGACCGCGAAGGTCGCTGGCATCTTCCCGCGGGACCCGCTCCGCAGCTGGGAGACGCATCGCTGGCCTCGCTGCTGGGTGCCGCGACGCCGACCGACCAGTCGATCCGCCTGCGGCAGCACGCCGACCTGTCCGTGCCGCTGGCAGACGTCCGCTCATCCCTTGCGCCGCGCGCCGTTCTGCGCTCGCTGGCGGAGACGATCGACATCGCGTTCCTGGTCCTGCACGGGCCGTTCGGCGAGGACGGCACCCTCCAAGGCTTCCTGGAGCTGGCCGGGGTGCCGTATACGGGGGCCGGCGTGCTGGCCAGCTCGGTGGCCATGGACAAGGTCGTATTCAAAGACCTGATGCGAGGCCACGGCATCCCGACCGCCGACTACCGCTGGTTCCGCCGGTCCGCCTGGCGGCAGCGCCCCGCAGCGGTGATGTCCGAGATCGGCGAGCACCTCGGTGACCACACCGTGGTGAAGCCCGCACGCCTTGGCAGCAGCATCGGGATGAGCGTTGTGCACCGTGCGGCCGACCTCGCATCGGCGCTCGAGGAAGCCTTCCGTTACGACAGCAAGGTGCTCGTCGAGGCCTACGTCGCCAACGCCCGGGAGCTCGAGTGCGGTGTGCTCGGCAACGATGAGCCGATCGTCTTCGAGCCCGGCGAGGTCCGCAGCCACAAGGAGTGGTACGACTATGAGGCGAAATACGTCCCCGGCCTGGCCGACGTGATCCCGCGCGCCGACATTGACCCGGCCCTGGCGGGGCGGCTGCGTGAGTTGGCGCTGACCGCCTACCGCGCGATCGACTGCGCGGGGCTGGCACGCGTCGACTTCCTTGTCCCGCCCGGCGCCATCTTCGTCTCGGAGATGAACACCATTCCCGGCTTCACCGCCACCAGCATCTATCCCATGCAGGCCGAGCTGGCCGGCATCTCCTTCGCCGATCTCATCGCACGCCTGATCGACCTTGGCCTGGCCTCGGCCGCCGACGGCCGCGCATCGGGAAGCCGACCCGTCGAGTTCCCTTCGTGAAGCGTGCTCGCCGGCCGCGGCGCCGGGGCACCGCGTCACACGCACGCCGCCCCGGCCCGCCGCTGCGACAACGTCTGCGAGCACGGCTGCCGGCCCTCGGGCGGATCCTGGCAATCGTGGTGATGGCCGTGCTGGTCACCGGCCTCACAGTGCTGGTCAACGGTCCCTGGCTGCGAGTTACCCACCTGGCGTGGGCCGGCCAGCAGTACACCCCGGGCTACCAGCTCGAGCGGATCCTGGGGCGGCTGCGCGGGACGCAGCTGCTGAAGGTCAACACTGCTGCGCTGGCGGCCGATCTTGCCGCGCTGCCGGCGGTCGCCGACGCGCGGGTCGAGGCGCTCCTGCCGGACCGACTGCGGGTGACCCTCACCGAGAGGAAGGCCGCGTTCGTGTGGAGCACCAGCGCAGCCCAGTTGCTCTGCGCTGCCGACGGGACGGCGATCGGACAGATCGCCCTGCGCTCCGACCTTCCGGAGGATCTCCTGGCGCTGCCCCGCATCGACGATCGGCGGGTCGACAGTCGGAACATCATCGTCGGCGACACCCTCGACCCCGCGACGTTGGACGCAGCGCTGCGGCTGGCCGCCATCCAGCCGGCCGCTCTCGGGTCGTCGGCGACCGGCGTCAGCGTGCAGCTCAACGACGAGTACGGCTTCGTACTGATCGCCGTGGGCGCCTCCTGGCAGGCTGCCTTTGGAGGCTACCCGGTGCAGGCGAATGGCCTCGAAGTGGCTGGCTCACCGGGCTCCGCCGACCAGATCCTGGCCCAAATGGCGGCGGTCCGCACGCTCTTCTCGCTGCAGCCAGAGGGGTCCGTCGGCTGGATCGATGTTCGCAACCCGGGGAAGGTATATTGGCGCCCGTAGAGGCCGCGGAGCGTTCGACATCGAGCGCGGCGGCGTGCAGGGGATACGTTCCGCATGTGGCTGCCATTCGTCGGCCTTGGGCTCGGCGTGCTGCTCGGGCTGGTGCTGAATGTGAACGTCAGCCCGGACCTCGCCCGGTACACCGCGGTCGGCATCCTGGCGGGGCTCGATTCAGTGCTCGGCGCCCTCCGGGCCGAGCTCGACGCCCACTACGACAATCGGGTCTTCCTCTCCGGCTTCGTGACGAACGCGGCGGTGGCGGTGGCCCTGACCTTTGTCGGCGATCGGCTGGGGATCGACCTGTACCTGGTCGCGCTCTTCGCCTTTGGGCTCCGAATCTTCCAAAACGTCGCACTCATCCGTCGCCACTTCCTGTAGTGTCGGGCCGACCCCGACCGCGGGGGCGCCGCGGGATTCACGGGAGGTAGCTTGGACAGGGAGACCTATCTCGTCGGCATCGACGCCGGCACGACCAAGGTGACCACCCTCATCGGAGAGGTCGGTCGCGGCGGCGAGGTGAACATCATCGGCTACGGCATTGCCCCGTCGGCCGGGATCAGGAAGGGGATGGTCGCCAACATCGACCAGACCGTCACCTCGATCACCGCCAGCGTGGAGAAGGCGGAGCGACTGAGCGGCTTCGAAGTGCACGACGTGCTGGTCGCGGTCGGCGGCAGCCATATCGGGAGCCAGAACAGCCGTGGCGTGGTGGCCGTCGCCGGCAAGCGCGAGGTGAGCCGCGACGACATCGCGCGAGCGACCGAGGCGGCCAGGGCGGTCCAGGTGCCGTCGAACCGCACCCTGCTTCACGTGATCCCGCGCGGGTACATCGTCGATGGCCAGGAGGGGATCAAGGATCCGCTCGGCATGAGTGCGGTTCGGCTCGAGGTGGAGACCCACATCGTGGCCGGGGCGGCAACCTCGATCCAGAACCTGTCCAAGTGCGTCGCCAACGCCAACGTCGAGATCGATGAGCTGGTGATCAGCTCGCTGGCGGCGGCCGAGGCCGTGCTGACCGATACCGAGAAGGATCTCGGCGTGCTGGTGGCCGATATCGGCGGCGGCACAACCGACATCGCCATCTTCGTCGACGGCGCCGTCTTCCACTCGGCGGTCCTGCCGGTCGGCGGCATCAACGTCACCAATGACGTGGCGATCGGCCTGCGAACCAGCCTGAATCTTGCGGAGGAGATCAAGATCAAGCACGGCAGCGCAAACCTGGCCGATGTTCAGCCGGAGGAGCTGCTCAACGTGGCGATCCTCGGCGAGG
>JAYUGK010000303.1:0-3190 GCA_043738415.1 Chloroflexota bacterium
CGCCATCGAGCGAACCGGGCGCTGACAACGGCGAATGGCAGTCGCTGGTCGCCGATCAGATCGTGCTGGCCATGCCGCCCGAGTGGCGCACTAATCGGCAGTTGCGCATCCATCGCAAGTTGCGGAGGGTGGCGATCGATGTCGGCCAATTCAGCGTCACCGGCAACGCGCACGTCCCATTCGGCACCGAACCGGGGCTCTGGATGCTCGACCGTGGCCGGCGCTTCCTGCCGCTGACCGATGTCCACATCCTGCATCGCGGCGAGCCGCCGTTTGAGCACGTGGTCAGCATCGTGATCGTCAATACGGCGCATGTGAGCAAGCTGGTTCCGCTCTTCACCCTGGCCTAGCCCACAAGTCGCGGCCGCGGCTCTTCCCGACGGCGATAATCGCCTGACCATGGCCGCGCTGCGCTCCTCCCTTGACCCGACATCGGCGGCGTTCGCTGCCAACGCAACACCCATGCGCGCACTGGTGGACGAGCTGCGGGCGCGCACCGGTGTCGTCAGCGTCCAGGGGGCGGGCGGCGACCAGCGGTCGATCACGCGGCACCGCGAACGCGGCAAGCTCCTGGTCCGGGAGCGGATCGAGCGGTTGGTCGACCCCGGCAGCGCCTTCCTGGAGCTGTCGGCGCTGGCCGCCGATGGGCTCTATGACGGCGAGGCGCCGGGAGCCGGGATCGTGACCGGCATCGGCCTCGTCGAAGGCGTGGAGTGCGTGCTCGTCGCCAACGATGCGACGGTCAAGGGCGGCACCTACTTCCCGCTGACCGTCAAGAAGCACCTGCGCGCCCAGGAGATCGCCCTGGAGAATCGGCTGCCGTGCATCTACCTGGTGGACAGCGGCGGAGCCTATCTGCCGCTGCAGGACGAGGTCTTCCCGGATCGCGACCACTTCGGACGGATCTTCTACAACCAGGCCCAGCTCTCCGCGCGGGGCGTGCCGCAGATCGCACTGGTGATGGGCTCATCGACCGCCGGCGGGGCGTACGTGCCGGCAATGTCCGACGAGACGGTGATCGTCAAGGGGACCGGCACCATCTTCCTCGGCGGTCCGCCGCTGGTGAAGGCCGCCACCGGGGAGGAGGTCAGCGCCGAGGAGCTGGGCGGGGCCGAGGTGCATACCGTGACCAGCGGCGTGGCCGACCACTACGCGCTCGACGACGAGCACGCCCTGGCGATCGGCCGCGAGATCGTGCGCTCGCTCGCCTGGCGCAAGCCCACGCCGCCGTGGGAACGCAGCGAGCCGGCGGCGCCATCGGTCAATCCCGAAGAGCTGTACGGGGTCATCCCCGCCGACCCCCGGCAGGCCTATGACGTGCGCGAGGTGATCGCACGGCTGGTTGACGGCAGCGAGTTCCACGAGTTCAAGGAGCGCTACGGCGAGACCCTGGTCACCGGCTTCGCCCGGATCGAGGGCTACCCGGTGGGGATCGTGGCAAACAACGGGATCCTGTTCAGCAGCTCCGCGCTCAAAGGAGCGCATTTCATTGAGCTCGCCTCGCAACGGAAGATCCCGCTCGTCTTCCTGCAGAACATCACCGGCTTCATGGTCGGCCGCGAGTACGAGGCCGGCGGCATCGCCAAGGACGGCGCCAAGCTGGTGACCGCGGTGGCGACGACGGCGGTGCCGAAGTTCACGGTGATCATCGGCGGCTCATTCGGCGCCGGAAACTACGGGATGGCCGGACGCGCCTACTCGCCGAGGCAGCTGTGGATGTGGCCGAACGCGCGGATCAGCGTGATGGGCGGCGCGCAGGCAGCGCGCGTCCTTTCCACCGTGAGCGGGGACCTGGCCTCGGACGAGGAGCGCGACGCGTTCGAGGCCCGCATCCTGGCCGAATACGATCGCCAGGGATCGCCCTACTACTCGACTTCGCGCCTGTGGGATGACGGGGTGATCGACCCACTCGACACGCGGCGGGTGCTGGCAATGGGGATCAGCGCGGCGTTAAACGCGGACATTGGGGAGACGAGGTTCGGCGTCTTCCGGATGTAGCCCGGCTGGGTAGCTCGGCTCACTTCCGCCCCCGCGACAGCCGCAGGGTGGCTCTTACGGACAAGAAGGGCGCTGCGAGCCCCTCTGTATGGCCGATTTGCCGCGGGGCGGCTGCGAGCGCCTCAAGTTGGCCGTTGTAGCCATCATACGGCCACGCCGTGGCGGCAGCGAGTCCTCCCGTTGTCGGCCCGCCTGCGCGACGCCGCTCAAAGGCTGGGATCTAGCTGGGCGACCCGCCGGCCACCGGCTCCACATCGAAGCGGACGCCGAAGGCCAGGAACGTTCGCGGCTCGCGCACATCGGCGCCGATGGTGACCACCGCGGCCACCTCCATCTCGCGCGACGGGACCAGGCGGATGGCGTGAGGACCAACTGTCCCGACCGCCAGGTCACCGACCGCCGACAACTCGAGACCGATCTCGGCGGCATATGCAGCGGCCAAACCAGGCGGATCGGTCGTGGCGATCTCGAGGCGCTGCAGGCTGGCCGGAAACCCGATCGGGTGGCGAAAAGCACGGCGGGCCGCCATTGCATCGGGTCCCCATTCGCTCCCGGCGTACGCGTGCTTGATGAGGAACGGAGGCCGATCCGGGCCAAGCTCCGGGAACGTGGCCGTCCACCACTCGACGAGATCCCCGTCCTGGCGCCGGCGGCTGCCGTACACCGCTGGACCGATCGAGCTTCCGGCCGCCCGCAGCGCGACAACGCGCCCGTCGAGCTCGTCGGCCAGCAGTGCGTAGGTGGCAAACCCGCCCCCACGCTCGAGCGCAACGACGCCGGCCGCGCCGACCGGCCAGTTGACCGCGTCGTCCTGGTCGCTCACGCCGAGCAGCTCAAGAAACGCGTCGCCAAGGAAGGCGATCCGGTTGAACGTGCCAAGCGCCTCGTGGCGCCCCCCGCCGGTGAAGGCGATGCCCAGGGCCTCGGTCAGCTCCGCGGCCGCGGCATCGGGATCCGGCACGGCAATGGCGACGTGATCGATCCCACTGGCCACGCCCCAATCCTATCGGCCCCGGTGGTAGGCTGCGAACCGATGGCCCTGGAACGTCCCGCCCCCGGCTCCCACGACCGCTCCACGCCCAGCGGGATGCTGGAGGAGTCGGCCGCCAACCTGTTCGAGGCGATGCTCGCCGCCCGCGACGCCGAGGGCTCCGGCGATCCGGACCGCGTGGCGCAGGAAGCCTTCTACCGC
>JAYUGK010000304.1:0-9103 GCA_043738415.1 Chloroflexota bacterium
CCGGACCCTGGACATGTCGGTCCTCGTCGCGCTCTCGGTCGGCAGCGGCTACCTGTTCAGCGTCGCCGCGACGTTCCTCTTCGAGGGCGAGGTCTTCTACGAAGCGGCAGTCGTCCTGCTCACCTTCGTCCTGTTCGGCCACTGGCTGGAGATGCGCGCCCGGGCAGGCGCGTCGGATGCCATAAAAGCGCTCCTCGACCTCACGCCACCGAAGGCAACCGTCATCCGGAACGGCGAGCCAGTCGAGGTCCCGACCTCGGAGGTCATGCTCGACGACATCGTCCTCATCCGTCCCGGCGACAAGGTCCCGGTCGACGGGGTCATCGTTGATGGCGCCTCGAACATCGATGAATCGATGATCACGGGCGAGAGCGTCCCGGTCGACAAGACCGTCGGCTCGAACGTCATCGGCGCGTCGATCAACAAGACCGGCACGTTCCGGTTCAAGGCGACCAAGGTCGGCGCGGATACCGCGCTGGCCCAGATCGTCAAGCTCGTCCAGCTCGCCCAGAACTCGAAGGCGCCGGCCCAGCGACTCGCCGACCGAGCCGCCCAATGGCTCGTTGCGGCGGCCGTCATCCTCGGTCTCGTGACGTTCTTCGGCTGGCTGACCATCGGCGGCTCGACGTTCATCTTCGCCCTGACGCTTGCCATCACCGTGGTCATCATCGCCTGCCCGGATGCACTCGGCCTGGCCACGCCGACGGCGATCATGGTCGGCACTGGCCTGGGCGCGCTCAACGGCATCCTGTTCAAGAACGCGACCGCCCTCGAGCAGGCCTCGAAGATCGGCGCGGTGATATTCGACAAGACCGGCACGCTCACCGTCGGACAGCCGCGCGTCGTCGAGCTGGTCGGAATGGGCAACCCGGCCAGTGAAGACGAGGTCCTTCGATTGGCGGCGTCGGCCGAGGGTTCGAGCGAGCATCCGCTCGCCCAGGCCGTCGTCGACGCGGCGAAGAAACGCAATCTCCCGCTCGTCGACGCAACCGATTTCCAGGCCGTCCCCGGCCACGGGCTCGAGGCGAAAGTCGACGGTCGCACGGTCCTGGTCGGCAACGCGAAGCTCATGCGTGACCGCACCATCGACTTCGATGGCCTTACCGCCCGAGCGGATGAGCTCGAAGGTGCCGGACGGACGGTGGTTCGGGTCGCGGTGGATGGCAGGGCCGGCGGCCTGATCGCGATCGCCGACGCGGTCCGTCCAAGCGCAAGGGAGACGATCGATCGACTCCACAACCTCGGGATCCAGGTTGCCATGCTGACCGGCGACAACCAGGCGATCGCCCAGCGGATCGCTGCCGAGCTCGGGCTCGACACCGTCTTCGCGGAGGTGCTTCCCAGCCAGAAGGCCGACAAAGTCAAGGAGCTCCAGGCGACGGGCAAGCTGGTGGCGATGGTCGGCGATGGGATCAACGACGCCCCGGCGCTGGCGCAGGCCGACGTGGGGATCGCGATCGGCGCCGGCACGGACGTGGCCGTCGAGACCGCCGACGTGGTGCTGATGAAGAGCGACCCGGTTGATGTGCTCGGCGCCATCGCGCTCAGCCGGGCGACCGTGCGCAAGATGCGCCAGAACCTCTTCTGGGCAGTCGGTTACAACACCGTCGCATTCCCGATCGCGATGGGCCTGTTCTATCCCTCGATCGGGCTCATCCTCCGGCCGGAGATCGCGGCGATCAGCATGGCCGGCAGCTCGTTTCTGGTCGCGGTCAACGCGCTGCTTCTCAAACGTACGAAGCTGGAAGGAATCAGGCGCTACGGCGCGCAGTGAGGCACACACCGCGGCCGCTGGCCCGGGAGCCCCCAGGCCGTGTCGCGCAGGGTCGCGATCGGCGGCCGCCGGCACCTGCGCTCCCGTCGGAGTTCCGCGGAGGTCACGTCGTCGCTAGGCCTCTGCCCATTGGCCGGACTCACTTGACCGCCCGGGCGCAGGACCGCCAGCAGGGCTGGCAGCAGCACCACCGCCTAGGAAATAGCAGACGGACGTCCATCGCGCCGCCGCCAGATCCCAGTGCTAGCCCGACACCGAAGCGCGCGAGGCCCAGGGCGAGCAGGATCGCCTTCCGATCACCACGCATCGGCTGGCGTCTTCCTGGGACGCCTCAGGCTTTCAACCCGCGCTCACCAGCAACACGACGGCGTCGGCGAGGAGCACCACGGCTGCCGCTGCGGCTGTCAACCGAGCCCGAACGACGTTGTGCGGTTCCACACGCAGTCGAAGCAGGAACTGCCGCACCACGACGTATGCGGCGAACGCGGCAACGAAGGTCGCGCCGTGGGGGTTGGGCGCGTACCTGAGAAACGCGACGGTGGTCGCGACGCCGATGAGCAGGCCCGTTGCGGACTCGAGAAGCTGGGTCGGGATGCGGCGGGCTCCAACCCGACGATCCGAGGACCACACACTCCAGCGGGACCGGGTACACCGGCCGGCGCAGCAGCCGGTAAAGAAGCACCCAAGCCGCCCGATGGCGACCCCGAAGAAGAGGCCGGGCGCGCTGGCATCGAGAAAGATCCCGACCGGCACCTTGAAGGCGAGGAGGGCCGCGATCGCCGCAAGGGAAGCGCCGACGATCAATCCGTCCACAGTCCAACCCTCGCCGATAGGCTGTTGGGGCGACCCTCGTGGCCGAGCCACGAGGTACCAGACCTTCGCGCTCACCATGCCGGCCATGAGCGCGAGCGCATCCACGACCAGCGTCTGGCCGATCGCGACGTCCGACTGCGCAAGGAGCGTGGCCTGCACGATCGCGCCGACGACCACGCCAGAGGCGATCAGGCCGGACCAGCTGCCGGGGATGACCGCCGGCATCCTGGCCAGACGGACCAGCGGCGCCCAACGCGTCTTCACCGGGGCGAACTGGCCGGTGGAGAGCGCCCATCGCCTCCAGGACCAGGCCGCGCGCGGCAGCGTCTGGGCCCCATGAGCCTTCCCACCTGCGGCCGCCCAGCGAGCGCCTGCGCCAGCCGACCGCCGAACGAGGTCGGCAGTTACGCTCCAGTCGCCCGGCTCCAGTCCATACACCCAGGTCGTGATCGAGACCGGGCCGCTGCCTGGCGCGATGCCATCGACGGTCTCCTCTTTCACGAAGGCATCCCGTGGCCCAGGCTTTCCGGGGACGCCGATGCGGCGGCCGCTGAACCGGATGGTCGCCGCGTATGATTCGCCGTGGTGCTCGGTTTCGAACCAGTGAGTGACGCTGAGGGCCTCCGGCTCGACGGCACCCTGCGCGACCCCGCGTTCGCCAGTGGGCTGCTCGTTCGCGCTGACCCGCTGCGCGTTGGATAAGGGAATCGCGCCCACCAATTGTCTCGATCGGGGCCTGCGGCCCACCCGTCGTCGCGCCACGTATCGTCCGCCTGTCGTATCTTGGCCGGCCCGCGCGGTTACTACAGGGCCGTCGTGCTGAGCATAGGCGGTCATCACCATTCGCCACCGCGACGACCACCGATTATGGTAGGGCGTCGTGAGATCAGCGCGGTTGCGGCATGGAGCCAGCGCTGCGCCCCGTGGCCGTCGGTGGTGAGGAACTCGGCGCGGCAGCCGTTCGAGCAGAAGTAGTAGGCCACTCCGTCGCGATCCTCGCGAACTGCTCGCTCGCGTTCGACCCCCATGCCGCACACCGGGTCGGTGGCCATCGTCACCATGTCCTTGAAAGCACCGTCCTCGAGCCACAGTACCCGGTCGGCGATATCACGGATGCGCTCGTCGTGGCTGACAATGACCACGCTGCGTCCCTGCTCCTTGGCAATCCGCCGCAGGAGGCGCATGATCTCGTGCCCGATCTTGGAGTCGAGGTTGGCAGTCGGCTCGTCAGCGAGGATCAGCGTCGGATCGTTGATAAGCGCGCGAGCGATGGCCACCCGCTGCTTCTCTCCACCCGACAGCTTCTCGGGCAAGAAGTCGAGCCGCTCGCCGAGGCCCAGGTCTGTCAGCAGCGCGGTCGCCTTATCCCGCGCCGCGCGACCCTTGAGGCCGGCCAGCTCGGCGACGATCGCCACGTTCTCGAGGGCCGTCAACGCCGAGAGCAGGTTGAAATCCTGGAAGATGAACCCGAACTCCCGGAGGCGGATGTCGGGCAGCTTGCCCTCGGACAGCGCGCTGATCGTCAGGCCATCGAGGCCGACCTCGCCCTCGCTCGGCCGCAGCAGCGCCCCCATCATCGACAGCAGGGTCGTCTTGCCCGAGCCTGATGGGCCCATGATCAGGACGATCTCGCCGGGCTCGACCGCCAGCGAGACGTTACGGACCGCGGTGACCTCGGTCTCCCCGTCCCCAAAGCGCTTCGTGACGTTGCGGATCTCGAGTGTGACCGCGGTCATGCTGTGGCTCCCTTCTTGAACACGATGGCCGGGTCGAGCCCGGCGATCTGGAGGATCGGCAGGATCGCCGACAGGCCGGCGATCCCGGCCGAGAGCGCCGCCACCTTGATGAGCGACTCTAACCCGACGACGAGATCGAGGCCGAGAACGAGCCTGGGCACGACCGCCGACAGCCCGAGGGTGACGGCCAGCCCGAGCCCGAACGCGGCCGCCGTGCCGAGGAGCGCCTGGATCACGACGGTGCCGTAGAGGTAGCGCGAGCGCGCGCCGAGTGCCTTGAGGACGCCGTACTCAGCCCGGCGGGACAAGGTCGCCGTGTAGATCGAGAGGGCCATGACCGCGAGCCCGATGAGGAAGCCTGCCGCGTTCATGATCGCGAGGATGTCGGTCGCCATGTCGCGAACCACCCGGCGTTCCCGGGCAGCGAACGCCTGCCGCGTCTGGGCGGTCACGCCTGGGACCTTTGCCTCGATCGCCGCCACGACGTCCTCGGGCGACGCCCCGGGCTCGACCGTGACGAGGACGAAGCTGACACTGTCTCCTCCGCGCAGCGCCGCAAAATCCTCGAGGGCGATGTACGCGATCGAATTCGTGATCGTCACCGTCCCCTCGGACAGGCCGGCCACGGACAGCCGGAGACCGAGGATCGCCACCGGGTCACCGAGGCCGACACCGCCCTGGTCGGCGATGACGCGGTCGATGACGGCCTCGCCCGGGCCCGGCAGGTCCGTGCCCGCGGCGACCTGCCACGGCCGTCCGGCTCGGGCGTCGGCGGGTAGGCCGATGATGTACGCAAGGTTGCGCTGATCCCCGATCTCGACTCGATTGGTCAGGTAGAGGATCGGCGTGGCGGTCGCCACGCCGGCCACCTCCTGGATGGCCTCGACGGCCCCCGATGGCAGCGCGGAAGCGGCCATGTGGAGGTTGCGCACGCCAGATTGGGAGACCCAGACGTCGGCACCGGAGCGGTCGATGTACGCGGTGAGCCGCTGCTCGCTCCCGGTGAAGATCGCATCGAGCGCGAAAATGAGGGTCAGGGCGAGCGCAACGCCCCCGACCGAGAGCGCGAGGCGTGCCCCGCCCTGTCGGAGGTTCCGGGTCGCGAGGCGGATCATCGGCTACCTCCGGAAGACGTCGGCCGGGGCGAGGCCGGCGAGAAGCCGGGCGGGGACGAGCGCACCGAGCAGCGCCATCGCGACACCAGCGCCGACGGCGAGGACAACGGCTGGCGGCTCGACCGTCACGAGGAACTCCGGGCGGAGGGCCATGACGAGCTGCCCTGCGCCGAGCGTCAGGCCGATGCCAGCGACGGATCCGGCGATCGCGACCACGAAAGCCTGCGTCGTCGTGATGGCGTAGAGCATCCGGTTGCCGCCGCCGATCGCCTTGACGACGCCGTATTCGCGGCTCCGTTCGACTGTCGCCGTGTAGAGGATGAGCCCGACGACGAGCGTCCCGACCACGAAGGCGATCCCGGTCATCAGCCGGACCGGGGCCGAAAAGATGCGGGCCATCAGCTGCCGATCGTTCTCGATCACATCCGCCTTCGGGGTGACCTCGACGCCGGGGATCGCGCGCAGCCGCGCCGCCACGGCCTCCTCGTCCGCGCTCGGCGCCGACGTCACGAAGACGTAGCTCACCGCGCCCGGAGCCCGCAGGAGCGCCGCGGCGGCAGACGAGCGGACGAAGAGGAAGCTCGTCATCCAGGTGCTCGTGCCGCTTGACAGACCGACGACCCGGAAGCGGGTGCCCATCAGCTCAAACGTATCGCCGATCCCAAGATCGTGCCGGCCCGCAAGGATTCGGTCGAGGACTGCCTCGTCGTCAGCGGCAGGTTCGCGCCCCTCGGCCAACGTCCACGGGCCGCCTCCACGCTCGGGGTCGTACCCGACCAGGTAGGCCGGTTGCTTCCGCTCGTGGAGGTCGAGAATGACGAACTGGGAGGCAACCGGGATGGCCCGATCGACGCCCTCGGTCTGCTCGATCTGTGCCAGCGCGCCCGGCGGCAGGACGGACGTCACGGCGAGCGACTCGGCCACCCCGTCCTGGGCGACGACGAGTGAGCCCGGCGTTCGCTCGAGGTAGCTCGAGAGCTGGCGGTAGAGGCCGGTCTCGAGGCCGGCAAGCAGAAGGACGAGCATGATCGCCAGGGCGACGCCGAGGACGCTCAGGGCGAACCTCGTGCGGTCGCGGAGCAGGTTGCGCCAGGCGAGCCGCACTGTGTTCTCCTCAGTAGCCGACCGCGGGTCCGGGCGTGTGCCCGGCACGCGCCACGATGGCCGGAATGCGCCGTTCGCGAAGTTCCATACCCGGAGGGTGGACCCGCTGGCTGAGGTTCAAGTGAGACAGACCTGAGAGCCTGAGGAGAAGCGCGACCAGCCTCGGCCAGCGCTTCCGAAGCCGAGGTCAGCCCGCCATGGGCAGCGTGATTCTTGCCTCGGTACCACCCTCGGGCCGATTGGTCAGCGAGATCGAGCCGCCGTGCGCCTCGACGATCCAGCGCGCGATGGCCAGGCCAAGCCCGGTGCCAGCCGGCCGAATGGCACGCGCACCGGCCCCACGGAACAAGCGCTCGAACAGGTGGGGAATCTCATCCTCGCGCAGGCCGATCCCGCTGTCGGTGATCGTCACCACCGCCTGAGACCCGTCCGCCTCGAGACCCACCACCACCTGGCCGTCAGTTGGGGTGTAGCGCACCGCGTTGTCGAGGAGGATCAGCACCAGCTCCTTGAGGCGATCGCGGTCGCCCAGGACCGCCGCCGGCTGCACCCGCCCGAGGGTCACCAGCGCGCCGGCAGCGGCGTGCAGTTGCTGTCGCACGCATTCGAGCAGCACTTCGTCCAGGGCCAACGGTTGGAAATCGAGCCGGATGCCGGCCTCGGCTCGCGCCAGGGCCAGCAGGTCGCTGACCAGTCGGCCCATCCGTTCCGCCTCGGCCACCGCATCGGTCAGGAGGGCGCGCCGCTCCCCGTCCGGCAGATCCCGGCGCAGCGCTAGATCGAGGTTGGCGCGAACGCTCGTCAGGGGCGTGCGCAGCTGGTGCGAGGCATCGCCCAGGAAGCGCTGCAGCGCCTGGTGGCTATCGTCGAGCGCGGCGAGCATCTCGTTGAACGCGAGCGCCAGTTCGCCCACCTCGTCATGGGGGGTCTGGGCCTCGACTCTGGCCGCGAAATCCCCGGACAGCGAGATCGCGCGGGCCGTTTCGGTGACCTCGACCATCGGCGCCAGCGCCCTGCGCGCCAGCAGCCAGCCGATCACCAGGGCCAATCCCACGAGTCCGACTCCGCCGAGCAGCAGCGCGCCCTCCACTGTGCCCAGCAGGCTGTTCAGGTCGGCCGTTGGGCTGGCCCAGGCGACGAACCCCAGCAGGTTGGGATCGGCGGTGATCGGCTCCAAGGCAAGGCGGTACGACTGGCCCTCCACGGGCACGGAACGCAGCGCGTGGGCGTGTCGCTCAGCCAGCGACAGATCGGCTGCGGTGATCGGCAGCTCCGGCCCAAAACGCGCCGAATCCGCAAGCTCACTTCCTCGCGGGTCGAGCACCACGACCCGGCCGCCGGTCGAGGCCAGCTGCTGGACGAGACGCGCCGAGGGATGGAGCCGTCCATCGGCACCGACGTCCAGAGCGAAGGCCCCCGCGGCATGCTCCGCGTTGGCCACGAGGCCGGCGTCGAAAGAGCGCTCCAGCTGGTCGCGCAGAACCAGGAAGCCGCCGCCGCCGAACAGCAGCAGCGCCACCGCCAGGAGACCGGTGTACAACAGCGCCAATCGCGCCCGAAGCGACAGCTCGGGCAACCGGAAACGCACCTACTTCAGCACGTAGCCGACGCCGCGCACCGTATGGATCACGCGCGGCTCACCGCTGGCCTCGAGCTTGTTGCGAAGGTAGCGCACATAGACCTCCAGGATGTTCGACTCACCTTCGAAGTCATACGACCACACCCGGTCCAGGATGATGTCACGGGTCAGCACCTTGCGTGGATGCCGCATGAACAACACCAGCAGATTGAACTCGGTGGTGGTGAACTCGACGAGCCGATCGCCACGGCGCACCTCGCGAGCGTCGACGTCAACGACCACATCCGCGAAGCGCAGGCTCTCACCGGAAGGTGCCGCGTGCCGCCGGAGCAGCGCGTGGGCTCTGGCCAGCAGCTCCTCAAAGCTGAATGGCTTGACGAGATAATCGTCGGCACCGGTTTCCAGCCCACTTACCCGGTCATGGACCTCGTCGCGGGCGGTGAGCATCAGGATGGACACCTCATCGCCGGCGGCCCGCAGGCGCCGGCAGACCTCAAGGCCGTCGATGCCTGGCAACATGACATCGAGGACGATCAGATCTGGCATGTGGTCGCGGACCTTCTCCAGTGCCTCCTCCCCGCTTGCCGCCTCGACGACACGGTAGCCCTCGTAGCTCAGGCCGCGTCGCAGCGCGGTCCGGATCTTCTCGTCGTCATCGACGACCAGCACGCGGATGGGCTCACCTGCGGTCACGGTCGAATCCTCAGTCGTTCATCCCCGGCATGGCGCTCATCATCGGTGTGAGCGAAGGGACCGGGCTGCTCGATCGCGACGCCACCGACGGCGCGGCGGTGCCTCCCACAGCGGTGACCGTGATCGGCACGATCAGGCCGCCGGGCTCCTGCCCGTTGTTCGAGGCGTGGTGCAGGTCGTGGCAGTGCAGCAGCCACTGCCCAGGGTTGTCGGCCCGAACCAGGACCTCGTACGTCTCACCGGCGTTGAGCGTCAGGGTGTTGATGCGCTGGGGATCACCCAGTGGCTC
>JAYUGK010000305.1:0-3155 GCA_043738415.1 Chloroflexota bacterium
TCGACTGCCGGCGATGACCGCCATCACTCCACCAACGAGCGGCCGGTGAGTCGCAGGAAGACGTCCTCGAGGGTGGCGCGGCGCACAAGGGCCGACTCGATCGGGATCTCGCGGGCGTGGACCCCTTCGAGCGCCTGCTCGCCGTCGGTGGCGTACAGCAGGTATCGGTCGGGAAGCTCCTCGATCCGCTCGGCCAGGCCGTCGAGGCGACCATCGAGGCCGGCTCGCGCCGCCTCGGGGACGCGCAGCTCGAGCACCTCGCGGGTGGCGTAGCGCTCGATCAGCTCGCGCGGCGTTCCCTCGGCCACGATCAGCGCCTTGTCCATCACCACCAGGCGATCGCACAGCTGCTCCGCCTCGTCCATGTAGTGGGTGGTGATGACCAGCGTGGCGCCCCGCTGCTTGAGCCGGTAGAGGCGCTCCCAGAGGAGGTGGCGTGCCTGTGGGTCGAGCCCCGTGGTCGGCTCGTCGAGGATCAGGAGCTCCGGCTCGTTGATGAGGGCCCGGGCGATCGTCAGGCGCCGTTTCATCCCGCCGGAGAGCGGCTCCACCTGGTCGCCGGCGCGCTCGGAGAGCTGCATGAATTCGAGCAGATCGGCCGCTCGCGGACGCGCCACCGACATCGGCAGATCGAAGTAGCGCGCGTACATCAGCAGATTCTCGAGAACGGTCAGCTCCGCGTCGAGGTTATCGGTCTGCGGGACAACGCCCAGGCGCGCCTTGATCTGGGCACCCTGGGTGCGGGGGTCCATCCCGATCACGGACAGCTCCCCGTCGCTCACCGGCGAGGAGCAGGCGATCATGCGCATGGTGCTCGTCTTGCCTGCCCCATTGGGCCCCAGGAAGCCGAACGCCTCGCCGACATGCACGTCGAAGTCGACCGCGTTGACCGCGGTGAATGAGCCGAAGCGCTTGGTCAGCCCGCGCGCCTGGACGAGAACCTCGGAACTTGGGGGCATCCGCCGATTCTAGCGACGGGTCGCGCGGTGAGGTAGCGGCGGCGAGGCAGGCGTCTGTCGTCAGCAGCGTTTGTGCGGCTGTGCCGCTTTGCGGCTGTGCAGCACAAACGAGCCTGACAGCGTGGAGACGGCATCCGGGTTGACGCAGGCGCCGCGTCAGATCATAATTACGATACTGATGAGTAGCACATTAAACGCTTCGCCGGTCGCGGTGGTGGGTGCCACCGGCTTCGTGGGCCGAAACGTGGTGGCAGAGCTGAGCAGCGCCGGGTACCACGTTCGCGCCATCTCGCGCGACGGGCGCCGCCTTGCCGACTGGGACGCGACGGTCGAGCCGGCCGCCGGCAACGTGGAGACCGGGGAGGGCCTGAAAGAGGCGCTGGCCGGATCCGACACCGTGGTCCATCTGGCCGCCATCCCGCGACCGAGTCACGGGCGGACCCTGGTGAACGTCAACGTCAGAGGCGTCGAGCGCATGCTGGCGGCCGCCCACGCCAACAAGGTCCGACGGATCGTCTTCCTCGGTGCGCTGGGCGCGACCGACGATCCCAAACTGGGGTTCCTGTACAGCAAGTGGCTGGGCGAGCAGCTGGTGCGCGGCAGCGGCCTGGAATGGGTGGTGCTGCGCCCTTCGCTCCTGTTCGGCAAGGGCGACGGCTTCTTCAACCTGGTCAAGGTCACGCTGAAGTGGTGGTCGCCCGGAGTGGTGGCCATCCCCGGCGACGGGCAGACCCGCTTCCAGCCGCTGTCGGTCGAGGACGTGGCGATCGCGGTGCGGCATTGCGTGGCCGATGCGGACCGGGCCGGATCGGTCTACGAGCTGGGCGGGCCGGCGTACCTGACCTACCGCGAGATCGTCGAGGCGGTGACGGCGGCGACCGGCAAGCGGCGCCTCAAGCTCAACCTGCCGATTCCCATCATCGGTGCGCTCACCGCAGTGACCGATCGGGTGCTGCCCATCTTCCCGGTCAGCCACGACCAGATCGTCAGCCTGGGACGGCCGAACTGGACCGATCTTGACTCCTTCCAGCGCGCCTTCGGCGTGGTACCCCGACCAATCGACCTCTCCTACCTGCGCTGAGCGACCTCTTCGCGACTGGGAGCCATTCGGCACTGGCGCCTCCCAACGGTCCGATTACCATCCGGCCATGGCTGAGACCGCGGACGCAATCATCATCGGCGCAGGCATCCAGGGCGCATCCCTCGCCTTCCACTTGACCGAGCGCGGGATGCAGCCGCTGGTCCTCGAGCGGGCGACCGTAGCGGCCGGAGCCACCGGGCGATCGAGCGGCATGGTGCGCATGCACTACGACCTTGAGGCGGAGGCGAGCCTTGCCTGGCGCAGCTACGCGTACTTCCGCGATTGGGAGCACCGGGTTGGGGGCGACTCGGGCTTCACCAACGTCGGTTTCCTGCAGATGGTCCCGCGCGACGAGGTCGAGCCGCTCCGCCAGAACGTGGCGATGCAGCAGCGGGTGGGGATTGCCACTTCCATCATCGGCGCCGATGAGGTTCGTCGTCTGCTCCCCGGGGTCGTCATCGACGACGACCAGGTGGCGGCATACGAGCCACTCTCCGGCTACGCCGATCCGACGCAGACCACAGGCTCGCTGATAGCGGGAGCCATCGCCCGAGGCGCCCGGCTGATGCAGGGCTGCGCGGTCACCGGGGTTCGCACCGCCGGCGGCCGGGTGGTGGGGGTCGAGACCTCGCGCGGCGCCTTCGACGCACCGATCGTGGTGGACGCTGCCGGCGCGTGGGCGGCTCGCGTGGCCGGCATGGTCGGGCTCGAGGTGCCGGTCAACGTCTGGCGCCACGACGTGGCCTATGTCCAGCGACCGGCCGACATCCCGCGCCACATCGCGTTCATCGACTTCCAGAACGCCTTCTATTGCCGCCCCGAGGGTGAGTCATTGACCCTGGTGGCGCTGGAGGACGGGAATCCGCTGGAGGGCGATCCCGACGCCCCGGTCGATTCGGCATCGGTCGGCTTCATCGAGCGGGCCGCGGAGAGGATCGTGCGGCGCATGCCGGAATTCGCGCGCGCCGGGCTCCATTCGGCCCATTCCGGGCAGGATGGCATCACGCCCGACCAGCGCCCGATCATCGGCCCTGCCGGGCCGGATGGCTTCTGGCTTGCCTGCGGGTTCTCCGGCACCGGCTTCAAGACCGCGCCGGCGATCGGGGCCAGCCTCG
>JAYUGK010000306.1:0-3153 GCA_043738415.1 Chloroflexota bacterium
GCTTCGGGGTTGCGGCCGACATCGGTGGTCAGCTGGTTGATCTTCCGCGGGTAGACACCGTCCCTGTAGACGCTACGGTCGGGGAGCGGCAGGTATCCGGTATCGCGGGGGATCGAGATCATCACTGCCGTGCGCGCCATCGGATCGACGCTGACCACCAGGATGGTATCGGTGAGCGCCTCCGGTCGACCTGCGGCAGAATCAATCCCGAGCAGGAGGAACGTGATCCGCCGGGTGCCGTCCCAGCGGTACTCGGGGCGGTTCAGGGGCCCGCCGCCGCCGGGCGCCGAGTTTCCGCCGACGAAGACATCGTCGAGGGCTGAGCTCACCTGGCCGATGGCGGACGCCGTCCAGGCATGCATGGCAACGGTGCCGATCACCAGCAGGAGCAGCGTGCCAACCGATGCCAGCCGCCTGCCCGAACTTCGTCGAGGGCGACCGGCCAGGATGATGGAGGCCAGTCTCCAGGCCATCAGCGCCAGGTTCAGCACGGCAACCCCGGCAAGAAAGGTCGGGGACAGGAGGTCGTTGCGCAGCTGCCCGACGAGGAGAACGAGAGCCCCGGTGCCGATCAGCAGCAGGATCACCGGGGCCGCGAAGACGGCCGCCAACATCGCTTCGCCGGCGTAGGCCTGTCCGAGGCCGGGAAACAGGAACGACAGAAATGCCGCGAGGGCTGCGTGACGCCGGCGCGGACGATCCGTCATGAGCACCCTTGCTGGAAGATCGAGAGGAGGCGGGGCCGCATTTTAGCAAAGAGCCGCCAAATCGCCGATGCGGCCATGGTGCGCGCACGCCACGGAAACCCGATGCGGGGGAGGCAGTACCTTTGCGCCAGGGTCAGCCCGGACCCTAGACTAGCGATAGATCGTGGGCCTCGACCCGACCCCTCCGAGGAATTGTGTCCACCCAGACCGCCTTCATCATGATCAGCGCCGGCGTGGCCGGCCTGATGGGGCTTGCCGCGGTCATCGCGCTGCTTGCCGAACGCGCTGTCCGCCGCCGAACTGGCGAGGCGATCGACGCGGGGACCGAGGGCCTGCCTCTCGGTGCGGACAAGTACGACTCGGACCGTGGCGCCGCGGCTTCTGAGCCCGCCAGCGGGTCGTTTGACGGCGTGATCCGGGTGGTCTGGTGGCTCAGCATCGTCGGAGTGTTGGTCGGAGTCGGCATCTCGGGCGCATATCCGGACGACCAGGGGGCGATCTTTGCGGTCGGCGGGGCCGCTGCCCTGGTCGTGGTGATCCTCCATGAGTTGCTGCCACCGCGCTGGCGCCGCAGGTGGGTGACCTGGCTCGAGGTGGTGGCCGCCCTCGCCCTGGCGACGGGGGTCGTGCTGCTGACCGGGCACGCGAAATCACCATTTGTCTTCAGTTACGACCTGCTGGCGGTCGCGGTGGCGCTGACCGTCGGCGGGTGGGCAGCCATGGCGGTCGCCGGCGCCGCGGCCCTGGCCTACCTCGGCGTGGCCTGGCTGGATCCCGTCCGCGCCCAGTTCACCGGCGGAGATCTGCTGGGGATCGCGCTCAACGGCGGCTCGATCTTCGTCCTGTCCTACCTGGCCGCGGTGTTTGCCACGGGCGAGCGGCGGTTGCGGGCGACCATCGAACGACTGTGGCGGATCGACCACCTGACCGGTCTGATCCGTCGCGAGGAGCTCGGCCCTGCCCTGGAGCAGGAGGTCCAGCGTTCGCGGCGCAGCAATCGCCCCTTCTGCCTGCTGATGTGCGATCTCGATGGCCTCAAGGCGCTCAACGACTCTCTCGGGCACGAGCGAGGCGATGCCGCGCTGCGCGGCGTTGGCAGCGCGATTCGGCGCTCCACGCGCACCGTCGACTCGGCATACCGCTATGGCGGCGACGAGTTCGTTGTCCTGCTGCCCGAGACCGAGTACCACGGCGCCTACCTGGTCGCCGAGAAGATCAGGGGCGGGGTCGAGGAGATCGGTCATGCGCTGGGTGGAGCTGGCCAGCTGCCGACCAGCGTCAGCATCGGCCTGGTCTCGTACCCCGAGGACGGTGTCGCCGCCGAAGAGCTGCTGCTTGCCGCTGACCGGGCCATGTACCACGCCAAGGGGCTTGGCAAGAACCAGATCAGTGGCAACCCCCGGCCGCCGCGCCGGCTCGGACTGGTGAGCTCCGCGGCCCGCACCGCCGACGAGGAGCGCGGGCGCGATCCGGCGCCGGCCAGCAGCTCGGGAAGTCTCGGCCACGAGGAGACCGACGAGTCCGAGCCTGATCCCGGCGAGATGCGTCGCCACATCGCGGTGGCACGGGCCAACATGGATCCGGATCACCAGGTGCGCCGAGCAATGGACGCGTTTCTTTCCTGATGCCCGGCTTTTCCACGCGAGCCATCCGGGCGGCCAGCAAGGCTCCGGCGGCCCCCCAGGCGCCGATCAACGTGCCCATCTACCAGAGCAGCACGTTCGAGGTCGGCAGTGCCCAGGAGCTGGCCGAGCTGCTCGAATTCGCACGCCCCGGGCACAGCTACAGCCGGTACTCGAATCCGACGCACCAGGCCCTCGAAGAGGCACTCGCGGAGCTCGAGGGAGCGGAGGCGTGCCACATCACGGCCTCGGGGATGGCCGCGGTCCACGCCGTTGTGCTATCGACGGTGCGCAGCGGGGAGCAGCTGATCGTGCCGCGGGCCGTCTACGGCGGCATGGTGGGGCTGGCCAATGCCGTATTGGAACGGTCCGGGATCACCGCAGTGGCGGTGGATACCACCAACCCCGAATCCGTGGCCGATGCCATCGCGGACCAGACCCGGCTGATCTGGCTCGAGACCATCAGCAATCCGACCACGGCAATGGCCGACATCGCCGCCATCGTCGAGATCGCTCACCGGCGCGGCGTCGCGGTCGCGGTCGACAACACGTTCGCCTCACCGTACCTGTGCAACCCGCTGGCGCTCGGCGCCGACCTGGTGGTGCATTCGACGACCAAGTACATCGGCGGGCATTCCGACATGACGGGTGGGGCGATCCTGGGTAGCGCCGTGCGTGTGGCCGCCGCGCGCAAGATCGTGATCAACGCGGGAGGCAATGCCGCCCCGCTCGAGGCGTTCCTGGCGCTCCGCGGATTGAAGACGCTGGCCCTGCGCATGGAGCGCCACAGCAGCAGCGCCCTGGCGGTGGCGGAGGCGCTCCAG
>JAYUGK010000307.1:0-9015 GCA_043738415.1 Chloroflexota bacterium
GTGGACCCGGCGCTCGAGGTCCACCTGGCCGATGCCGGCGAGGCCCACCGTCTCCAGGATGTCGGCCAGCAGGCCGATCTCGACGGCGTAGCCGGTGAAGAAGGAGACCGATTCGAGGAGCGCGCGACGCCCGGCGTATTCACCGGAGAGCGGCTGAATCATCCCCGACAGCTCGGGGAAGAAGAGGTTGATGAGTGGTCGCGCCATCAGCTCGGTGACCCGCCCGCCGCCCTCGGCGACGAGCTTGTCCCCCTCCTTGATCGGCCGCTGGTAGAAGCCCTTGACGTACTGGATGCGCGGCTCCCGCAGCAGCGGACCGAGCAGGCCCGATACGAAGCGCGGCTGGATGTTGCGGATATCGGTGTCGATCCAGGCCACGATCTCGCCGTCGAGCACGTGCAGGCTCTTCCACAGGGCCTCGCCCTTGCCGGGTTGTGAGCCAACTTCGGGAAGGATCTCGCTGTGATTGAAGACCGGCACGCCCAGCTCGGTGGCAATCTGCGCGGTCCGATCGGTCGAGTCGGAGTCGATCACCACCAGCTGGTCGATCAGCGGCAGGCGATCCATCAGCGGACCCTTGATGCGCCGGATCACCTGGCCGATGGTCTGCTCCTCGTTGAGCGCCGGCAGCCCGACGCTGATGGTCAGGCCCTGGCGCTCCTTGAGCTCAACCAGCTTCGCGATATCGCGGAACTCGCGCCCGTGGAAGGTGTTCTCGGCGAACCAGCGGTCGACCATGATCGGGAGCGAGCGGCTGCGCTCGACGTCCGCGTCGGCGGCGGCCAGCGTTCCCTCTGCGGCGCGCAGCTGGTCGAAGGTCGCGCTGCTGGGGATGCGCTTGGTCTTGACCACGATCACGGTGGGCTTGGCTCGCGTGGCGACCGCTTCCGCCACGATCCCGAACAGGAAGCGCCCATCAGGCGTCGCGTTCGAGGGTTGGGCCGATGCGCCCATCACCACCAGCTCGTGCTGCGACGCTTCTCGGATGATGGCTCGCCGCACCGAGGCCGCCTCGACCAGCTTGCCGCTCAGCCGCCGGCCGCTGCCGTGCTGCTCGATGAACGCGTCCAGCGCCGCCTGCTGGCGTCCGCGAGCCCGATCGCCGATTCCTACCGGCACGACGTGCAGGACCACGATCTTCGCCCCAAAGCGCCTGGCCAGGTCCCGCGACACGCGCATCGCCAGCTCGGCGTGCGGGCCGCCGCGAACCGGGACCAGGATCGAGCGCACGTGCTCCACGCCGCGTTGCTTGACCACCGCGATATCGCATGGCGACTCGCGCACCACCGCGTCGATGGTCGGAGAGAAGACCGGGGGATCGGCGGCGCCGTCGTCGGAGGACTCAGTCGCCGAGGCGCCGCGCGTGGCAGGGCCGCCCCAGCCGAAGATGACCAGGTCGGTGCCCTCTTCGCCGACCGCCTCGATGACGCCGTCGGCCGCCCGCCGCCCGATCCGCACCATGGTGCGGATCTCGACCCCCTCCTCGTCGCCGAAGGCCAGCACGCGCTGCAGCAGCCGGCGCGCGGTGCGTGCCTGGATGGCGCCCTGCGACAGGGAGACCGCCTCCGGGACCTCCACGATCCCCAGCGCGGTGATCTCGGTGGAGCGCCCACCCCGGATCCCTGCGCCGATCCGCACCAGGTCCCGGGCCGTGCGCGGGTTGGCCAGCGGCAGCAGGATGCGGTACGGGCTTCGCCGGGTTGCCATCAGACTCCGCCCTGCGCGGCCTGCATCTCGGCCCACCGGGTGACCAGGTACGGCTTCAGGTCCTCGAACGCCAGCGCCTGGGCCTCGATCACCCGCTCGGCCTGATCGGTCGTCATGTCGGCGGTCTCGGCGATGAAGCCCGCGGTCCGCGCGAAGTAGAGCGGTGTCAGGGCGGCGAGCAGGCGTTCCTGGTCAACCCCGACGCGGTGGAAGGCGACCAGCGCGTCGTACAGGCAGCGGATCCACAGCTCGGCCGGGAAATGGAAGGTGGCCGGCATGTCGCAGTCGGCGCCCATCACGCGCTCGAGCTGCTCGCGGGCCAGCATCTCCATCCACGTTTCGCGGTGGGTCGGGCGGGCGGCCTCGAAGATGTCGATCAACTTGGCGTGGTTGACCCTGACCTCTTCGGGGGCGACCACCCGCTCGAAGCCGTACTCGGGGATCGCGTGCGAGCCGCGCACCCGGAGCCATCGGTCCTGGTAGTGACCGGCCAGCCGGAAGAGCGTGCCGACCACCTGGCGGAACATCGGTCCCAGGTCAGAAGCGGGGTCCTTGGCGTCGTGGATCTTGGCGCCCAGGCGTGCCTGGCAGGCGGCGAACCCTTCGTTGAGCGCCGAGTGGGTCATCCAGATGTCGATCCCGAAGCGGGCAGTCAGCTCATCGAAGGTGTCCAGCTCAAGGTAGCGCTGCACCAGGTCGCCGCTCACGCCGAAGTCGCCGCCGATCGGCTGTCGAATGCGCGTGCCGTACAGGGCCCGCGTGAGCGGGTAGGCGATGTTGTTGGTGATGGTGCCGTCGTACTTGTGGCGCGCATACATCGGGGTGACGAAGTCGTAGCCGCCCTTGAGGATCGGTCCGGCCAGCAGCTCGACCCATTCGGGGACGATGCTGCGCAGGTCCGAGTCGACCATCACCATTGCCTTCACCTTCAGCTCGGCGGCCACCTCGAACAGGGCCCGCACGGCGGTCCCCTTGCCACTGGTCCCCTGGTAGGTGACGCTGACGCGCTGGAGCTTGTGGCGCGGGCTGACCAGGATGATCCGCTCGATGTACTCGGGGCTCTCGGTGCTGACCGCCACGTGCGGCGTGTCATCGGGCGAGCCGCCGTCGGAGTTGACCAGGATCGGCTTGAGATCGGGGAAGTACTGGACCATGCCGGCCGTGGCGGCGCGGACCACGTAGCCGATGGTGTCGGCGTTTCCGAAACTGGGGATGCCCACCATCAGGTCCGCGCTGCCGACCCGGCGGACCTCGCGGAGCCCCTTCGCGTCGAGGGATGAAGACGTCAGGTCACAGACCTCCGGGCGGGGGGCAAGGGTAGCACGGGGGCTTGTCGGCGGGCCGTGGTGGCGACTAGACTCGAGGTGCCGCCACGAGCGGTCGAGGGCTTGGGACCGGGCCCGTATCGCCGGTCCCTGAGGTGGAGACTGCGAATCGCTGCGCGGTCTCCTTTTTTGCGTTTCGGCTGGGTCGGAGTGAAGCGGCATGGACCATCTGTCGGAGGTTCTCTTCCAGCTCTTCGTGCTGCTGCTCGCGACCAAGCTGGGAGACGAGCTCTTCAAGCGACTCGGGCAGCCGGCGCTGGTCGGGGAGATCCTGGGGGGCGTCCTCGTCGGTCCTGCGGTGCTGGGCTGGTACCAGATCACCCCCGAGACGTCGCTGTTCGCCGAGATTGGCGCGGTTCTGCTCCTTTTCGAGGTCGGGATCCATACCCGGATCGGCGAGGTTGCGCGCGTGGGCGGGACGGCGCTGGCGGTTGCGCTGCTGGGCGTCGTGCTGCCCTTCGTGGGTGGCTACCTGGTCGGTGGCGCGCTCGACCTGACATTCGAGGGTCGCATCTTCCTGGCCGCCTCGCTGACCGCCACCTCGGTGGGCATCACCAGCGGCGCGCTGCGCTCGTTCGGCGCGCTGGCCACCACATCGGGGCGCGTGATCCTGGGTGCCGCGGTGATCGACGACGTGCTGGCCATGCTCATCGTGGCGGTGGCGGTTGGCCTGTCGGCCGGCGACGTCAGCCTCGGACGGGTGACCCTGCTGCTGGCCCTGGCCGCGGCCTTCATCGGCATCGTCGTGGTCGGCGGCACCGGGATCCTGCGCCGGCGCCGGTCGCTCCTGACCGATCCTCGGTTCGCTGAGACGCCCTTCCTGCCCGGCATGATCCTGATGCTCGGCTTGGCGGCCCTGGCCGCGCAGATCGGGCTGGCCGCCATCATCGGCGCCTTCCTGGCCGGCATGGTGGTTGGCGAGTCGAGTGAGAGCGAGGCGCTCGAGACCGAGACCGCCCCGGTGGCCGCCTTCTTCACCCCGTTCTTCTTCGGCTTTGTCGGCGCCCAGGTGGACCCCGCCGCCTTCGGCGGTCTCGGGACGCTCGGCCTGCTGGCCGCGATCACCCTGCTTGCCATCGGCGCCAAGTTCGCCGGCTCGTTCCTGGGCGCCATCCGTTCCGGGCGGCGACGAGCCACGCTGATCGCCTGGGGGATGGTGCCGCGTGGCGAGGTCGAGATCATCGTGGCCGGCCTGGCACTGACCGCCGGAGCCTTCGACGCGACGCTCTATGCGGTGATCGTCGGCATGGTGGTGATCACCGCGGTGATCGTGCCGCCGCTGATGGGGCCGCTCGTAAGGCGTGCGGAGCCGGGGATCACGCCAGGGTGAGGGCGTTCCGGCGGGTAGGGCGAGGTGCGATCCTGAGCCGCGGCGGGCACCGGGCACGGACCCGGGGCTCCCCGAGGCGCACCGGACGCTCGCCGGAATCGGGGGATAGGAGAGGCCCCCTCCGCGGACGGAGGGGGCCTCTCCTCGCCAGTGACGGAAGCAGGCGATTACTCGCCCTTTGGCGTCACCTTAACTGTGCCCTTCGTGAAGCTGGTCCCCTTAGCGTCCTCCGAGATTCCTTCCAGCGCCGATGCGGCGAGATCGGTTCGGAAGGCGTCTGCGCTGGGATCGTTCTTGATGATCCCAGCCTCGAGTGCGATCCGCACCGTCTGGTCCCAGAGCGTCTGATCGAGGTGACCAATGCCGTCTGGCGAGGGCCAGATGAGGGCATTGATTTCGTTCATCTGCCAGGTCTGGTGCCCGGCACCCAGGGTGCTGCCCGCCGCCAGGACGAAGTTCACGCATTCCGCAGCATTGTCCCGGCAGTAGATCCACCCTCTGAAGGTCGCCCGCAGGAACTTGACAGCGGTGTCCGAGTTGCCCGCCTCGGCCAGCCACGAGGCTCGGGCGAACAGCGCGTCCTGAAGCATGGCCGTCCCGACATCGTTGTAGTTGATGACGTTCAGGTCCGACGGCTGGTAGAGCTTGCCGGTGTCGGGGTTGGTTGCCTCGAGCACCTGCGCGTATTCGTTGTAGATCATCGCCTCAGCGACGTCGATCTCGCGCGAAAGCAGAAGCGTCATGTCAAACGGCTGGGTGACCTTCGTGTAGTCGGTCCCCTCGTGCAGTCCGAATTTGAGTCCGGCCGCGGTCACCTCGAACTCGTTGCCGAAGCCCCAGGCGCCGACCTTCTTGCCGGCAAAGTCGGCGGGCCCGGCGATTTTGCTGTCCTTCCAGCTGACCGACAGCGTTCCGGACCGCTGGAACATTTGCGCGATGTTCACCAGGTCGGATGGCTCGGCCGCTTCGCGGGCCTCGAGCACCTTCGGCACCCAGCTGATCGTGAACTCGGGTCCGGTGGAAGCGGAGCCGACCACCTGCGGGATGACGTCCGGGCCGCCGGGAACGATCTCTACGTCCAGACCCTCCGCGGTGTAGAAGCCCTTCTCCTTAGCCGCGAAATAGCCGGCGAATTGGGCCTGCGGGGCCCACTGCAGTTGGACCCTGACGTGCTTCGTCTCGCCGGCGGTTGGGCTTGCGGCTGTGCACGCGGATAGGACCAGGATGGCGACCGTGCCTGCGGTCAGAAGTGCGCGGGATCGTTTCATCTCTCTCCTCATGTGGCCCAATAAGCAGGGCCTGTCTCTCCGTGGCGACTGATTCTAGGGACCGCCCGCCCGCCATGCGAGGGTTTCGCGGCTCAGCTTGATCCCTCTCCGCGGACCGATGCGTGCCAGGGGATCAGCACCCGCTCGGCTCCGGCGATGGCGAGGTAAAAGAGAATGCCGGTGGTGGCGCCGAAAAGGATGGCCGCCCACGAGACGTCCCAGCGCAGTGCGCTCGCGGACTCGACGACAATCCGACCGATCACCTCGCCGGAGCCCCCGAAGTACTCGGCCACGATCGCCCCAATCAGGCTCAGCGTGGTGCTCACCTTGAGGCCGGTCAGGAAGAACGGCAGCGCAACCGGGATGCGTACCTTGCGCAGGATCGCCCACTCGCTCACCGCGTACGAGCGCATCAGCTCGATGGCTGCGGGGTCGACTGCGGCGAGGCCGCGAACGACATTGATGAAGATCGGGAAGAAGACCAGAACGGCGGCGATCGCGGCCTTCGAAAGTGGGTTCAGGACACCGAACCAGTTGTTCATGATGGGGGCGAACGCGATGATCGGCACCGCGTTGGCGGCAATCGCAATCGGCAGCACCGCATCGCGCGCGGTTGCCCAGCGGGCCACGGCGGCCGCGGCCACGACGCCAAGGAGCGAGCCGAAGAGGAGGCCGATCATGGCCTCTGTGAACGTGTTTCTCGCCGCCAGGAAGAGCGGCCAGCGACCGGAAGACCAGTTCTCGATCAGGGCGCCGATGATGGCTGATGGTCGAGGCAGCACGCCGCCGTGGACGCCGAACTCCCAAAGCGCAATGACCCCCGTGAAGACGGCAGCCGCAGGAAAGTAGAACTGCGTGCGTTGCACCCAGCGACTGCGACGGCTCATCCGAAGTCGGCGTCCGCTGCCACTTGATCCAGGTTGGCGGTAACGTCGTCGTCGTCCACCCCGCCTCCGCGCAGCTCCTGCCGAACCTCGGTCACCAGTTCAAAATAGCGGCGGTTCTCCCGGGTCTCCAGGCCGCGCGGTCGCGGCAGGTCGATCTCTACCGTTCCGGTAATTCGACCTGGCCGATGGCTCATGACCACCACTCGGCTGGACAGAAACACGGCCTCCGGGATCGAGTGGGTGACGAACACGACCGTCGTCCCGGTCTTTTCCCAGATCCTGAGGACTTCGGAGTTCATGCGTTCTCGGGTCATCTCGTCGAGTGCGCCGAACGGCTCATCCATGAGCAGTAGGGCCGGCTCCAGGGCCAGGGCGCGCGCGATCGCGACTCGCTGCTGCATTCCGCCTGAGAGTTGGTAGGGGTAGTGCCTCGCGAACTCGGTGAGCTCCACCAGGCCAAGCATCTCCCGCGCACGTTCCTCGCGCTCGGCGCGCCCCATGCCGAACAGCTCCAGCGGCAGTCGCACGTTGTCCTCCACGCGGCGCCAATCGAACAGGACAGGGGCCTGGAAGACGATTCCGTACTCTCGGCCGCGCCGCGCGGCGGCGGCCGGCTTGCCATTGACGATGGCCTCCCCCGCGGTTGGTTGCGTCAGATCGCCGATGATCCGCAGAAGAGTGCTCTTGCCGCAGCCGGATGGGCCGATGAGCGACACGAACTCACCGCGGCGGATCTCGAGGTCAATCCCGGAGAGCGCCGCAGTCAGGACCTCTCCATGGGCAGCGAAGCTCTTGTCAACGCCGACGAGGCGTACGACTGACCCTTGGGCGTCTTTCGGTTCGGTCATGCCATCACCTCGCCGGGGCGGTGCGTAACGTGTACCGCTCGGCGATCTGCACGAGACCGTAGGAGGCGATCCCCAGCAGGGCCGCGATGAGAATTGTGGCCCACAGCTTCTCCGGTCCGCTGATGTACTGGTTGTTGAAGTTGATGATCGCCCGGCCGAGGCCGTCGTTCACACCGCCTGGACCTTCGCCGATGATCGCTCCGACGATGCTGGCGGTGGCGCTGATCTTGAGCGCCGTGAACAGGTAGGGAAGGGACGCCGGCATGCGCAGCTTCCAGAAGATCGCCCACGGCGATGCCGCGTAGGACCGCATCAGGTCCAGGGCGCGCGGGTCCGGGGACCGGAGCCCGCGGATCATGGCAATCGTCACCGGGAAGAAGGTCAGATAGGTCGCGACGATGGCAACGCTGACGATGCTGGTCCCGAAGGCGAAGACGATCATCGGCGCCAGCGCGACGATCGGGATCGTCTGGCTCGCAATTACGTAGGGGACAAACGCACGCTCAAGCAGGCGTGAATGGACGAAGGTGGTGGCCAGCCCAATACCGAGAATAGTCCCAGCGACGAACCCGATGGCCGCCTCGCGCCAGGTGTAGAGAGCGGCTCCGACCAGGAATTGCCCCAGCGAGTCCGTTCGCAGCCGTTGCACGGGTTCGAGAAGCGCGCCGCCGATCTGCCAGACATGTGGCAGCAGAAGATCGGAGGCGAACCGGATCTCGAGCGGCGGGCGCCACTCCCAGCCGAAATAGCGCCACGGGTCGCCGCCGAGGAACTTCAGCAACTCCCAGACGAAAAGGACGGCGAAGAAGAAAGCGGCAAATGTCAGAATCGAGCGGACCCGATTACGCGGAGCGCTCCCGTCGGCCATCGTCATCAGCTCAGCAGGTGGGGCGGCGATCGCTCAGGTTATCGCTGCATCGGTGGCATCGAGGGCGCGGTCGATGATCGCGAATCCCTCGCGCAATTGAGCCTCCGTGATGCAGAGCGGCGGGTTGGTGAAGACCTGGTTCCAGTGGAACATGGTGTACAGCCCGTCGGCCCGCAGCCGGGCCTCGAGCGCGGCCATCTCCGGTGAGGAGCCGTTGAACGGGGCCATCGGCTCCATTGTCTCGCGCGAGCGCACCAGCTCGAAGACTCCGAAGAGGCCGATGCTCCGCACGGTCCCCACGCTCGGGTGCCGCGCCTGGAGTGCGGCAAGCTCCTGCTTCATGACCGGATCGAGGCGCGCCGCGTTGCCGACCATGTCCTCGTCGCGCAGCACGTTGACCGCGGCGATGGCCGCCGCACAGGAAACCGGGTGAGCAGAGTAGGTGAGGCCGCCGAAGTAGACCCGATCATTGAAGAAGTCGGCGATCTTCGGGCTCATGGCCACCGCGCCGAGCGGCAGGTACGAGCTGGTCAGTCCCTTGGCCATGGTCATCAGGTCGGGGACGACGTTCCAGTGATCGACCGCGAACCAGCGCCCGGTGCGCCCGAAGCCGGCCATCACCTCGTCGGCGATCATCACGATCCCGTGGCGGGTGCACAGCTCCCGGATCCCCTGCAGGTAGCCGTCGGGCGGGATGAGGATGCCGTTGGTGCCGGTGACCGTCTCCATGATGAAGGCGGCGATGGTGTGCGGCCCCTCGTACTGCATCACCTCTTCGATGT
>JAYUGK010000308.1:0-3140 GCA_043738415.1 Chloroflexota bacterium
GCGGTGACACCTGGGCCCAGGTGGCGGAATTGGTATACGCGTACGTTTGAGGGGCGTATGAGGCAACTCATCCGGGTTCAAGTCCCGGCCTGGGCACCACCTTCGCCAGACCGATAACGCCGCTCGCTGTCCGCGAGCGGCGTTCGTGTGTAGGCTGCAATCGGGCGGTTAGCTCAGTTGGTCAGAGCGCCTCGCTTACACCGAGGAGGTCGGGGGTTCGAGCCCCTCACCGCCCACCAGCGCCACTGCTACGATGGTACCCACCACCCCCGTACGGGAGACACCAGCCATGCAAGGACAGTGGATCGCGTTGATCGTCATCGCGGCGATCGCGCTCCTCGTCGTCTTGATGTACAACGGCCTCGTCCAGCGTCGGAACATCGTCGATGAGGCCTGGAACCAGATCAGCGTGCAGCTGAAGCGGCGGCACGATCTGATTCCGAACCTGGTCAACGCGGTGAAGGGCTACATGGACTTCGAGCAGGAGACCCTCACCAAGGTGGTCGAGGCTCGCGGAGCGGCCGTCAGCGCGGCACAGGCCGGCCCGGCGGGGGCCGCCCAATCGGCGCAGGCGGAGAACTTCCTGACTGGCGCACTGCGCCAGCTCTTCGCCCTGGTCGAGAACTACCCGACCCTCAAGGCCAACGAGAACGTGCTCCAGCTCCAGGAGGAGCTGACCACCACCGAGAACCAGATCGGGTTCGCCCGGCAGCACTACAACAGCACGGTCCGCGATTTCAACACCTCGATCCAGACCTTCCCGAGCGTCCTGATGGCGGGGATGATGGGCTTCCGGGCGCGCGACTACTTCCAGATCGAGGAGGCCGACGCCGAGGTCCCGACCGTCAACCTGCGCAGCTGATCGCGGCGGTCGGACGATGACCGATCGGACGGCACCGACCACCTTCTTCCGGGAGGTCGCCCGAAACCGACGCAACTCGTGGTTGCTGGTCGGCGTGGTGGCGCTCGTCCTAGCGGCGCTCGGCGCCGCGATCGGCCAGGCAAGCGGCTTTGGCTGGGGCGGCGTCACGGTCGCCCTGGTCGTCGCGTTCGTGATGAGCATCTCGAGCTACTACGCCGGAGACAAGCTGGTGCTGGCGTCGAGCGGCGCCCGGCAGGTCCCCGTTGCCAATCCACCCGACGAGTACAAGCAGCTCGTCAACGTGGTGACCGAGATGAGCATCGCTGGCGGCCTGCCGATGCCGCGCGTCTACGTCATCAACGACACCGCCCCGAACGCCTTCGCCACCGGGCGCGACCCGCAGCATGCCTCTGTAGCGGCCACCACGGGCCTCCTGGAGAAGATGGACCGCGAAGAGCTGCAGGGGGTCATCGCCCACGAGATGAGCCACGTGGGGAACTACGACATCCGTTTCGCCCTGTTGGTCGGGGTGCTGGTGGGCAGCATCGCACTGCTTGCCGACTGGTTCCTGCGCTTCACGTTCTGGGGCGGCGGGCGCCGGAGCGGGGGAGACAATGATCGGGGCGGGGGCGGGGCGGCCGCCGTACTCTTCGTGGTCGCACTGCTCCTGGCGATCATCGCGCCGCTCATCGGTCGCCTGGTGCAGCTCGCGGTGAGCCGCCGCCGCGAATCGCTGGCCGACGTTTCCGGGGTGGAGTTGAGTCGCAACCCGGTCGGCCTGGCTCGAGCCCTGCGGACCATCGCCGACGACCCCGAGGTGCTCGAGGTCGCCAACCGGGCGACCCAGCACCTCTACATCATCAACCCCATCAAGAGCTTCGAGAATCGGGCCAAGAGCATGTGGGACACCCACCCGCCGATCGCCGAGCGAATCGCGGTCCTGCGCAACCTGGCGGGGCAGTTCGGCCAGGACCCCGCGCAGATCGGCTGACGGGCTGGTCGGTTGCCGCTCGATCGGGCCCTGTGCTATCGTCGCCAGCCGAAACGCGACCACGAGCGGGGCGGGCCGAGGTAGCTCAGTTGGTAGAGCACCGCCCTGAAGAGGCGGGTGTCGTCAGTTCGATTCTGACCCTCGGCACCAACTCTCGCGGCGCGCCGCGGACATCGGGCGGAAGTGGCTCAGTTGGTAGAGCATCACCTTGCCAAGGTGAGGGTCGCGGGTTCGAGTCCCGTCTTCCGCTCCATTCTTTCTGTCTCCTGGGGGATGACCTGCTAGCCTCGTGCGACGGCGGATGCCCCGTCGTCTAGCGGTAGGACAGCGGACTTTGGATCCGTGAACCGAGGTTCGAATCCTCGCGGGGCAGCCAGCGCGAGTTGAGCAAGGCGACGTGCCCGAGTGGCCAGGGAGCGGTCTGCAAAACCGTTTACACGGGTTCGAATCCCGTCGTCGCCTCCACCATTCTGAGCACGAGTCCGCCTGATTCGGCCCTGTTTGCGCGAACCCCGGTAGCAACGCAGGTAGCAATAGCGTACAGTCGCGGACGTAAGAGGCGCCCCGCCCGGTAAGAGGTGAGCGCCAACACGGAAGTCCTGTAGAGGAGGACACCCGCGATGGAATCCTACCCGAGCACCCGCACCCGACGCCGCCGGTCGCCCGGCGAGGGGAGCGTCTACGAGATCGCTGACGGGCGCTGGCGCGGCGCAGTTACCTGGACAGAGCCCGATGGCCAGCGGCATCGGCGCACAGTGACCGCCCGCACGTCGGCAGAGACGCGCGAGAAGCTCGACAAGCTGCGCGCCAGCCTTCGCCTCGGGGCCCTCGCGCCGTCCGGTACGGGCAGCGTGGCCGACTACCTCGGCGCGTGGATCGAGCGCGACCGACAGCGAGTCCGACCCTCGACCTGGCGCGCCCGCGAGCTGCACGTCCGCGCCTACCTGATCCCGACCCTCGGCCGGCTGGGGCTGGCGCGGCTCTCGTCGGCCGACGTGGAGCGCGCCTTGGCCACCTTCCTGCGGACCGGCTCACCATCGGTCGTGGCGACTCGCAGGCGCCCGCTCTCGCCTCTCACCGTGCGCCATATCCGGGCCACCCTGCGACGGGCGCTGAAGTCAGCGGAACGCGACGGGCTGGTCGCTCGAAACGCTGCCGCCGATGCTGCGCCGCCCTACGTCCCGCATCGGCCGGTGTCCTACCTGAGCGCCTCTGACGTGGGCCGCCTGCTCGACGGCACGCGCGATGACCCGCTCGGGCCGCTGTACGCGCTGGCAGTCACCACCG
>JAYUGK010000309.1:0-8979 GCA_043738415.1 Chloroflexota bacterium
CGCGTGGCGCTGCCGCGCTTCGGTCTGCAACGCTTCGGCGGCATCCAGCTCGCGCATGGCAGCGCGCAGCGGCCCCTTCGCCACGACCGTATCGGCGCCCACCGCGTCCTTGCGGAAGGACTTCAGACGCTCGATCGCCTCAGCGGCGGTGGCGTCGGTGCCGCGGGTGGCGGCGGCTCGCTGCATCTGCTCCTGCAATGCAGCCGCGTTTTCGGCCACGGCGAGGATCTGCGCCTGGTTCACCGATACCGTGGTGGCGAACGAGTCGCGATCAAGGCCAAGCCAGCGGGAGGCGTCCGGGGTCCCGTCCATGATCTCGCTGGAGACATCCTCCCCCAGCACGATGTCGAGCGCGCGGCACGCCACCTTGCCGGCCAGGTCCTGGCTGATGTCGATGGTGCGGCCGTCATCCAGGTGCAGGCGCGCCTCCACCTCCCAGCGGTCGGGCTGGTCCCAGGGTCGATGCCGGTCTTCGACCGCCGTCGACTCGCGCGTGCGTCCCGGGCCTCGTCGCACCCCCGTGATGGCCAGCCGAGTCGCCGCGTGCCAGCTGGTCTTGCCCGCTTCGTTGGGCCCACCGACGACGGTCATGCCCCGCCCAAGCTCCAGTGTCTGGTCGACGAGCGGCCCGAAGGCCCGGGCGATCACCCGCTCGATCCACATCGCTCAGGCGACCTCGAGATCGCTGCGACCGTCCAGGGCGCGCAGGCCGGTCAGCGTCACCCTCCGACGACGCTCTTCGTCGTCGATCTCCCGGGCATCGCGTGCGAACTGGCCGCGCACGGTCAGCTGGGCGGCGATCTCCTCGAGGTCGTAGCCGACGCCGAGCCGCCCCGAGCGCAGCAGCAGCCCGTCCAGGTGCGCGCCGAGCGTGCGCAGCTCCCGGAGGTCGACCTGCACGTTGGGTCCGACCTCTCCGACGAGGGTGGCCCGGACCGATCCGGCCAGGCCGGCGATGGCACCCGCCAACCGGGCGCGCACGTCGTCGGAATGTTCGCAACTGTCGAGCGGGACCTCGATGTCGTGCACCTCGCTGACCGCCACCGAACGTCGCTCACGGGTGACGATGCCATCACCGGTCAGGGTGGCGATCACGACCCCGCGGCCCGGCGACTCGCCGAACTCGAGCGGGTCCGGGTTGCCCGGATAGGTGTGACGCGCGGCGTCACGTGCCACGTGATAGTGGCCCAGGAAGGCGTGCGCCAGCCCCGCGGCCTCGATTTCGCCTGCCTCGAATGGAGCGTGCGGCTGCTTGCCGGATTCCTGGAACGCGAGCGCGCCACGCTCAGACGCGTGGGCGAGAGCGAGGTGAACGCCGCCACGATCTGGCTTGAAGCCGACGAACAGGTCGTCGGTGTTGGCGGGGGCGCGGTGCGCGGCACCCCACAGGGTCAGCCCATCGGCCAGCTCGATCGGCGCCAGGCGCCCTTCGCTGAAGACATGGACGTTGGCCGGCCACGCGACCAGCGCGTACGGGCTGCGCTCCGAGTACCAGTCGTGATTGCCCGGCGCGAGAAAGATGCGCCGGTCGGTCCGACCAAAGCTGCTGCGGAGGAATTCGAGCAGGTCGGCGGAGAAGCGCTCGTGCTCGAACAGGTCACCGGCACACAGGATGGCATCGACCTGCTCCGCGTCCGCCAGCTGCAGGATGCCGGTCAGCGTCTCGCGTCGATTTCGGCGCCGCAGCCGAGCCGTCTCGGGGCGCGCCCAGGCGAACGGCGCGTCGAGATGCAGATCGGCGAAATGGAGGAATCTCACGGGGCGGCAAGCGTAGTCGTTGGCGCGACAGCTCGACCGTCGCAGGCCGTCGGTGAGCTTATTCGGTCCGACGCTGCAGCGGATTCCACACGAAGATGACCAGCGCGATCGCCAGGAGCAGATTGAGCCAGCCGCCGAGGCCATAGCCCCCGATCAGGGCCACGAACCAGATCAGCACCAGGATCACCGGCACGACGCTGGACCACATCGGTCAGGCCTGGTCTTCGCGCTCGTTGATGACCTGCACCACTAGCAGCACCGCAGCGACGACGAGCAGCAGGTTGACCAGGGGGCCCAGCTTCGCCAGCAGGCCAATGAACCAGGCGACCAGCGTCACCGCGATCGCGATCCAGATCATCGGATCAGCATCCATTCGAGCCCGATCACGGCCGCCACCACCGCCAGCCCGACCCCGGCCACCGCTGCGGTCAGCAGCACGCTCTTCACGAGGCGAGGGCGTCCAGCACCTGGTCGACATGCTCGATCGGCTTGACCCTGGCCAGAACATGTTCGACGCGCCCGTCGGGACCGATGATGAAGCTGCTGCGCTCCACGCCGCGGTAGGTCCTTCCGGCGAACGTCTTCTCGACCCACACCCCGTACGCCTCCGCCACGCCGTGCCCGACATCGGCCAGCAGGCGGTAGGGCAGGTCGAATTTCGCTCGAAACTTGACATGGCTGGAGACTGAGTCCGGCGAAACCCCGAAGACCTCGACCCCGGCCTCCATCAGCCGCTCGAAATTGTCGCGCAGCGAGCAGGCCTGGACCGTACAGCCGGGGGTGTCGTCCTTGGGATAGAAGTAGAGGATGAAGCGGCGACCGGCCAGCGAGTCGTTGGAGACGGTGGATCCGTCGTCGGCGCTCATCTCGAAGCGAGGGGCGGCGGCGCCTGGTTGCGGGTGGCTCACGCTCGCATCGTACCTCAACCCATCTCCTCGATCGCCATGAGCACCGGTGGCAGGTCGCGTGGCTGGAGGCGAGCTGCCAGGTCGTCGGCCAGCTCGCCGATGACAGCCTCGCTCGTTTCGAACAGGTCGTGGCCGGCGCCCGGCAGCAGCCGTACCTTTGGAGGTTCATCCTGGGAGCGGAAGGCGTTCGCCAGCAGCGCCGACTCGTCGAGGTCGCTCCACTGGTCGAGGGAGCCGTGGACCAGCGTCAACGATCGGTTGAACATGGTGGCGAGCGCAAGGGGAGGCGTGTGGATCGCCTGCTCGAAACCGTCGAGGAAGATGCTGACGCCTTCCCCACCCGGCAGCCGCAGCTCGAAGCTCGGCTCGCGCCGTTCGGCGCGCTCGATCAGGTCCTCCGCCCAGCGGTCGAGGGCCGCCACGATCGGGTGGCGCCGCTCCGTGCCGCCCCGTCCTCGTGCCGCCGCCGCACGACGCAGCGTGTCGCGCCAGGACCGCGCCGATGCGCCGATCAGTGTCAGCGCAGAGATCGCAGGGTCGCTGATCGCCACCGACAGCGCGAGGGTCGCCCCCTCCCCGTGGCCGATGATCCCGCTGCGCCGCAGATCGACGGCGCGGTGCGAACGCATGGCGGCCAGCTGGTCCCGGGCATCGTCGATCTTCGTGAACAGGTCGGTCGCCTCCCAACTGCCGTCGGAGGCGCCGCAACCTCGTGGGTCGCAGCGCAACGACGCGACGCCCCGCGCAGCCAGCGCGTCGGCCAGCCGACCGAGGGGTCCCGCCGGGAGCGGATCGGTGTCGAACCAAGTCGGGTGGCCAGCCTGGTCGTAGGCGCCGTCGCGACCACGAGGCAGCCAGGACGGCAGGAGGAGCACGTTCGGATAGCGCTCCCGACGATTCGGCGGCGGCGGCTCGTCGGGGAGGGTGAAGGTGCCGACCAGGATTGCGTCTCCGGCACTGACCCGGAGCTCCTCGAAGCGGGGCATGCGACGAGGGTACACTCGCCCCCCGATGACCGCCGCGCCGCTCTTCGCCCCGTCCGTCTTCGCCCCGCCCCCCGAGCCGGTGGCCTTCACCCCTGACCCCGAGACCCACCTGCCTGCGACCGCCGAGGTGGTGGTCGTCGGCGCCGGAATGATGGGAGCGTCGGCTGCCTACCGCCTGGCCCGTGCAGGGATGCGGCCGCTGGTGATCGAGGCCAACGCTCCGGCCAGCGGGGCCTCCGGACGGCTGGCCGGGATGGCGCTGGCCGGGCTGGGTGGACACTTTCCGCGCGTGACGCGGCTGGTCCAGGAGGCTGGCGGCCGGTCGATCCTCGACTACACCATGCGCTCGCTCGACCTCCTCGACGAGCTCGATGGCGCGCTGGCGGGCGGCGTCGCCTGGGATCGGATCGGATCGCTCGACCTGCTGGCGACCGAGGCCGACGACGTGCACGGGCGCCGTATGGCCGAGTTGCAGGCCGCTGAGGGTCTGGATGTACGGGTCATCGGCCGCGATGAGCTGCACGAGCTGGCCCCGGAGGTCGATGCAAGCCAGGTGCACAGCGCCAAATGGACCGCGCGCGACGGTCAGCTGCACCCGATCAAGCTCGTCTACGCCCTGCTGGAGGCGGCAAGGGCGAGTGGCGCAACGATCGTCACCGGCGTCCGCGTGGAGCGACTGCTCGCCGAATCGGGGCGGGTCGCCGGCGTCACGACCTCCCACGGAGACGTGGCGGCCGGGGCGGTGCTGCTGGCGACCAACGCCTGGTCGCCCTGGCTGGTGCCGCATATTTCGGCCAACCTGACTCCGATTCGTGAGCACGTGTGCGTGACCGAGCCGATCCTGCCGCTGCTCACCCGCGCCTTCGAGACGAACTTGTGCAACGAGTACTGGCGCCAGCTCCGCACCGGCGAGCTGCTCATCGGTGGCTACACACAGATGGATGACGGGATGGGGATCGGGTCGTACTCGATGGCGGTCCGACCCCGGGTGCCGCCCGCCCTGGCGGGCCTGCTGGGACGGATCCATCCCGCGGCCCGGGACGCGCGGATCGTGCGCTGCTGGGCCGGGCTGCTCGACTTCGCCTCGCTGGAGATCCCGATGATGGGGCGCCTGCCGGCCGAGGATGGGACCCCGATCCCCGGCGGCTACCTGGCCTGTGGCCTGACCGGACACGGTCTGCCCTATGCGCCGATCATGGGACAGCTGCTTGCCGAGCTGATCGCCGACGGAGAGGCGCGGACACTGCCTCTGGCACCGTTCGACCCGGCCCGCTACGTGGGAGTCCAACACGAGCCGACCTGGCTCGAACCGTTTCTCGGCACCCGACCGGAGATCTGAGGGCGGGTTGGCGCGCTAGCTGAAGATGAAGCGCCAGCTTCCGGTGAGGAGGCTGAGGCCGATCGAACCGGCGGAGAGCGCCGTGCTGGCAATGATCAGCCCCCAGTCCGCTCCACGCATCTGTTCTGGGCGAGCGATGCTGCGGCACGCCAGCGCCCCGAAGCCGCGCGCTTCCATGGCGGTCGCCAGCCGCGTCCCGCGGCGCACCGCACCGACCAGCAGAGCGAGCAGCATGCCGAAGCCGATCCGTCCCGCGGCGATCGGCGAGCCGCTTGCCGAGACCCCGCGTGCCCGACGGGCCAGCCCCAGGGTCTGCCATTCGCCGGCCATGATCGGCAGCAGGCGAGCGGCGGCCAGCGCCCCGATGGCGACCCGCGGCGAGAGCTGCGCCTGTTGCTGCAACGCGTCGGCGAGACGGGTCGGATCGGTCGTCACCACCGCCAGCAGGCCCGCCAGCGCGATCCCGAGCAGTCGCAGCCCGAGCGCGAGCCCGCCGACCAGGTTGGGACCACCGGCCGCAGCCGGGGCAAAGACGACATTGAGTACGCCTACCGATGCCGCGGCCGCCAGGATCGGCCAGCTGCGGGCAAACAGCGGTCGCGGCGCGAGGCCGCTGAGCGCGATCGCCGCGGCCAGGCCGACCAACACGAGCCCGGGCGTCAGCGGGTCATCTGACAGGAACAGGACCGTCATCGGGATCGCGGCGGCGGCCAGCTTGGCCAGCGGGTTTGCCCTCGCGAGCAGGGCGGAGGCGTCGGGGCGCAATGGCGTGAAGAGCCTCATGCCAGCCGTCCGCGCTCGAGGCGCACGCTGCGGTCGGCCAGCGCCGCCGCGAACGGCTCGTCGTGGGTCACGATCGCCACGGCGCTCCCGGCGTCGCGCAGCTCGGCCAACAGTTGGATGAGCTCCACCGCCGTCCGACGGTCCTGCCCGAAGGTCGGCTCGTCGAGCAGCAGGACCGGCGGCTCGGCCGCCAGCGCGGTGGCCACCGATAGGCGCCGCTTCTCTCCGCCCGACAGGGTGAATGGATTTACGTCGGCCAGGTGCGTCAGGTGCAGGCGGGCGAGAAGCTCGTCGACCCGCCGCTGCACCGCATCGGCCGGCAGGCCGGCGCGCATCGGCCCCATGCGTACCTCGTCACCCACCCGCTCGGCCAGGAACTGGTGCTCGGGGTCCTGGAAGACCGATCCGACGTGGCTGGCCAACTGGGGGGCACGCCATCGGTCAAGCGGTAGGCGAGGAGCGCCGGTCAGCCCGGCGCCCGCCACCACGGCGCCGCGCACCGGTGGGAGCAGGCCGCCGAGCAGGAGCGCTAGGGTCGATTTGCCCGACCCGTTCGCCCCGATGATGGCGAGCACCTCGCCGGCGTTGAGTTGCACGTCGACACCGTCCACCGCGGCATCGAGCTCCCCTGGATATCGATAGGCGACCTGCTCGGCCAGCACCATCGGCGGCCCGGCAGAATGCGCCCGGCGCGGCCGGGCCGCCAGCGGCCGGTCCGGAACCCACACGCCAGCAGCCGCCAACTGCTCGCCGTGCCGGGCAAAGACGTCGTCCGGCGGACCATCAGCGATCACGCCTCCTCCACTCTCCAGCACCACGGCGCGGTCCACCAGCGGCAGCACTTCGGCGATTCGGTGCTCCACCACGACCAGGCTCAGGGAGCGGTCCGCCAGGATCTCCTCGAGGGATCTGCGGACCAGGGCGGCACCGCCGGGATCAAGATTCGCCGTCGGCTCATCGAGGAGGAGCAGCCGGGGACCCAGCGCAAAGGTGCCCGCCAGCACGAGACGCTGCTGCTCGCCTCCGGAGAGGGCATCGGTCGGCCGGTCGCGTCCGTAGCCGAAGCCGACCTGCGCCAGCGCCCGGTCGACCCGCGGCCAGATCTCGGCGGGCGGGACGCATCGGTTCTCGAGCCCGAAGGCGACCTCGTCTCCAGCCCGGGTCATGACCAGCTGCGATGCCGGATCCTGGAAGACAGCGCCGGTGCGCTCGCGCGCTGCGCGCGGGTCCAACCCGTCTACCCGCAGCTCGCCCTCGGCCTGGCCCGCGTTCCTCGGGTCGAGCAGCCCGGCCAGCGCGGCGAGCAGGGTCGACTTGCCAGCGCCGGATGGACCGAGCAGCAGCACGCGCTCGCCGGGCTCAACGCGCAGGTCCAGACCACGCAGCGCCCATGCGCGCCGGCCAGCGTGCCGCCAGCCCCAGGCGCGCGCCTCGATCAGCCTCGGCGTGACGTCAGACCTCGGGCTGCTGAGCGCCCGACGGGAAGTCGGCCAGGACCCCGGTCCGCGCCAGCGCCCGCGTCAGCAGCCAGCCACCCAGCCCGGCGATCAGCGCCGCACTGGGGATCACCAGCCCGGCGTACAGCAGCTGCCATCCGGACGCCCAGTCCGCGTAGTAGAGGGCGAGGTCGAGCAGAACGGCAGCCGCGCCCGCCGCCGCACCGGCCAGCAGCGCGGTCGGCAGGCCCCAGGCGCGGTACAGCCCCAGCGCGAACACCAGCTCGGCGGCACCCCCCTGCATCACCCCGTAGACGATCGTGAGCAGACCCCATGGCGCGCCGAAGAGTGCCGAGACGACAGCGGCCAGCAGCTCACCGAAGAGGGCCGCGCCGCGCCGCCGAATGACCATCGGCACGAGCACGGCCGGCAGCAGCCAGACGCCGTACATGAGGCCCTGCAACGGCGGGAACGCGGCAAACGCCGGGCTCACGGCGGTCCACAGCAGGTTCCAGAGCTGGAAGACCGCTCCGAACGCGACCGCCAGCACGGCAGCCACCACCACGTCCACCAGCCGCCATTGATTCTTCTCGCCGGGTGTGGCCGTCATCTTGTCACTCCTTCCTTTTTGTGGTGCTCGATCACTATCAAGGTCCCGCGCTCCAGCGAGACCGATGCGGGGGCGGTGACGATCCGGTTGGAGAGGCCACGCGACCGGCCGATCCGCAGCGACTCCCCGGCAAGCGGAAAGCGCAGCCCGACCGTGCGGACCCCCTCCGCGTCCGCGGCGACGGGCAGCAGGGTCACGACCTCGCCAGCCGCACCCTCGAGGGCCAGCGCGCCTCCGCCATGCAGCGCACGGACCGTGGTGCAGCCGCGCACGATGCGCATGTCGGCGACCAGGTCACGCCAGCGCGGGTCCGCCAGGAGCAGCAGATTGGCCAGCTCGTGATCGATCCGTTGGCCGCCGAGCGCTCCCAGCAGCACTATCCGCGTGGCACCCTCGGCTACCGCCCGCTCGATCGCCAGCTCGGTGTCGGACGCGTCCTTGTCGACCGGGTGGCGGTCGATCTTCACCCCGGCTGCGGCGAGTTGCTCGACCAGCAGGGCGGGCAGCGAATCAAGGTCTCCAACCAGCAGGCCCGGGCGGTGCGAGTGCGCGGTCAGCCAGACGGCGCCGCGATCGACCGCGATCAGGAGATCGGCTCCGTCGAGAAGCGCGGCGTCATCGGGATCCGTGTCGCCGGCGGCGACGACCATGGCCTGCATCGGTTACCGACTCCCTTCGCTGGTATGACCCAGATCAGGTACGAGGGTCTGCGGCTTTCCGCACTCTCAGCGCTCGCGCGCTCCCCTGTCGCTCGTGGGGTATCGGCCCCGAGAGTAGCAGCAACCGGCTCGACCGGCTAGGGGCGGTCGATCCGCACCTCGATCTGGGCGGTGTGCAGATCCAGTTCATGGATGACGACCTGCCAGAGCCGGCCGGCGGGCCCGGTGAAGCGGATGGCGGCCCACTCACCACCCGGATAGGACCCCTCCATCGCGTACCCCGCGGCCGGTAGGGCAGCCGAGTAGAAGTCGAATGCGACCGTTCCGACCTGGTCGGTCGTCCAGCGCGCGACCACCCCGAGATCATCAGGTGGCATCGCGATCTCAACCGCCCCGGGCAGCACCGGGAAATCGGCGGGGAGGTCAGAGCGAGTCCCTGCCGGCGAGGAAGTGGCGATCGGTGAGGTACTGGCTGCCGCGGTCAGCCGGGCGGACGCCTC
>JAYUGK010000310.1:0-3133 GCA_043738415.1 Chloroflexota bacterium
CGGATGCCGTACACGGTCAAGGTGCTGCTCGAGAACATGCTCCGCCACGCGGCCGGCGGATCCGGGCTGGTGACCGCCGAGGACGTGCGCGCCCTCGCCAGCTGGGACCCGACGCAGCCCGCCGAGTACGAGCTGCCCTTCATGCCGGCCCGCGTCATCCTCCAGGACTTCACCGGCGTCCCGTGCGTGGTCGACCTGGCCGCCATGCGCGACGCGGTGGCCGCGATGGGCGGCGATCCGGCACGCATCAATCCGCTCGTCCCGGTCGACCTGGTGATCGACCACAGCGTGCAGGTGGACCTCTTCGGCTCCGACCTGGCCTTCGCCGGCAACGTGGCGCGCGAGTACGAGCGCAACGGCGAGCGCTACGCCCTCCTGCGCTGGGCACAGCAGGCGTTCGACAACTTCCGGGTGGTGCCACCGGGGACCGGCATCGTGCACCAGGTCAACCTCGAGTTCCTGGCCGACGTGGTCACCGCCCGCCTAGACCAGCATGGTGAGCTGGTCGCCTTCCCCGACACCCTGGTGGGGACCGATTCCCACACCACCATGATCAACGGCCTCGGCGTGGTCGGCTGGGGCGCCGGCGGCATCGAGGCCGAGGCGGCCCTGCTGGGTCAGCCGCTCTATCAGCCGATGCCGGTGGTGGTCGGCTTCCGCCTCGACGGTGAGATGCGATCCGGCGCTACCGCCACCGACCTGGTGCTGTATGTCACCGAGATGCTGCGCAAGCATGGCGTGGTCGGCAAGTTCGTCGAGTTCCACGGCCTGGGGCTTTCGCGCCTCGGACTGGCCGATCGAGCCACCATCAGCAACATGTCGCCGGAATTCGGTGCCACCGCCACTCTCTTCCCGATCGACCAGGAGACGCTGCGCTACCTGAGCATGACCGGGCGCAGCATCGAGACCGTGGCCCGTGTCGAGGCATACGCCAAGGCGCAAAGCCTCTTCCGGACCGATGATTCGGTTGAGCCACGCTTCAGCGAGTCGCTCAGCCTGGACCTGGGCAGCGTCGAGCCATCGGTCGCCGGACCGCGGCGTCCGCAGGACCGCGTCCCGCTCACCGACCTGCGACGCTCGTTCCGCGCCGCCTTCGCAAATGGGCTGGAGATGCACCGGCTGGTCGACGAGGCCAGCGAGGAGTCCTTCCCCGCGTCAGACGTTCCCTCGTTCAACGGAGGCGCCCCGGCCGACGATCGCCAGATGGCTCCGGCCCAGGTCGCCGCCGACCATCCGGCCGTGGAGTACCACCCGGTCACCGTGGAGATGAACGGGGACCACATTGAGCTGCGCTCCGGGTCGGTGATCATCGCCGCCATCACCTCGTGCACCAACACCTCGAACCCGAGCGTGATGGTGGCTGCCGGTCTGCTGGCCCGGAACGCGGTGGCCCGCGGCCTGCGCACGCCGCCCTGGGTCAAGACCTCGCTCGCGCCCGGCTCACGGGCCGTCACCGACTACCTGGCCGGGGCCGGGCTGATGGCGCCACTCGAGGCGCTGGGCTTCAACCTGGTGGGGTACGGCTGCACGACCTGCATCGGCAACTCCGGACCACTCGCCGACCCGATCGCGGCCGCTATCGAGGCGAATAACCTGGTCGGCGTGGCGGTCCTGTCGGGTAACCGCAACTTCGAAGGGCGGATCCATCCGCAGGCGCGTGCCAGCTACCTCGCCTCGCCGCCGCTGGTGGTGGCCTTCGCGCTGGCAGGGCGGATCGACCTCGACCTGGCGACCCAGCCGCTGGGGATCGGCAGCGACGGCAGACCGGTCTTCCTGGCGGACCTGTGGCCGTCAGCGACGGAGATTGCCGACATCGTGGCCGAGCAGGTGCGATCCGAGATCTTCACCCGCAACTACGCTTCGGTCTTCGATGGGGATGACCGCTGGCGCGCGCTGCCGGTCCCGGCGGGGGACCGCTACGCGTGGGATCCGGCGAGCACTTACGTCGCCCTGCCGCCGTTCTTCGCTGGCTTGCGCCCCGACCCCGCTCCGCTCGTCGACGTGGTCGATGCGCGCGTGCTGGCCATGCTCGGGGACAGCGTCACCACCGACCACATCTCGCCGGCGGGCACCATCGCCCGCAGCTCCCCGGCGGGGGAATGGTTGATCGAGAACGGCGTCGAGCCGCGCGAGTTCAACTCCTACGGGGCGCGGCGCGGCCATCACGAGGTGATGAACCGCGGCACCTTTGCCAACATTCGGCTGCGCAACCTGCTCACGCCCGAGGCGGAGGGGAACGTCACCGAGCACCTGCCCTCGGGCGAGCGGATGAGCATCTTCGAGGCGGCCAGCCGCTACCTGGCCGAGGGGACGTCGCTGGTCATCCTGGCCGGCCGCGAGTACGGCTCGGGCTCGTCGCGCGACTGGGCGGCGAAGGGGCCACAGCTGCTCGGAGTACGGGCCGTGATCGCGGAGTCGTACGAGCGGATTCATCGGTCGAACCTGGTCGGCATGGGGATCCTGCCGTTGCAGTACCTGCCCGGCGAGAGCGCCGCGTCGCTCGGTCTGAGCGGCCGGGAGCGCTTTACCATCCTGGGCATTGCCGACGGGCTCCGGCCACGGCAGGAGATGACCGTCAGCGTCCGTGATGAGGACGGTCGCCAGCGCACCTTCCGCGCGGTGGTCCGCCTGGACGGCGAGATCGACGTGACCTACTACCGAAACGGGGGGCTGCTGCAGACGGTTCTGCGCAGGCTTGCGGCGGGCTAGCGGCGTTGCCGCGCGCGGCGCCATCGGTCTAGACTCAGCGTCGCCTGCTTTCCGTCAGCATCAGGAGTGCCCAAACGCGTGACCGTCAGCTCCGTCGAAGACCTGCGTGCCCTCATTCGCGAGGTTCCGGACTTCCCGAAGCCGGGGATCCTGTTCTACGACATCACTACCCTGCTGCGCGATCCAGCGGCTTTTCACGAGGTGATCGACCGCATGGCCGATGCCGTCAAGGACGAGCGGATCGAGACCGTGGTGGGGATGGAATCGCGTGGCTTCATCTTCGCCGCTCCGCTGGCCGATCGGCTGGGCGCCGGCTTTGTCCCGGTGCGCAAGCTGGGGAAACTGCCGGCCGAGACGATCGAGGTCGAATACGACCTGGAGTACGGCACCGCCACCCTGGAGATCCATCGCGACGCGATCTCCG
>JAYUGK010000311.1:0-3097 GCA_043738415.1 Chloroflexota bacterium
CTCCATGTACCCGCTCGACAAGGGACTGTGGGGCGCCACCACCCGGATCACCCTGCTGCGGGCAGCGCTTTCGGACCGCGTGGAGCTTGACGTCGTGGCGGGACGGCGCTCCAGGAGAGCCGCGAGCCTGCTTCGTTATGCGGCCCGCGGCCGACTGCGCGGCTTGGCCGGGGTCTACGTCGAGAACGCCACCACGCTTCCCGGACCGATCGACCTCGCCTTTCTGGCGCTGGCACGCGCTCACCGGATTCCGATCCTGACCTACCTGCGCGACGCGCAGCAGCTGTTCCCCGAGTATTTCCGTGGCGATTCGATCAAACGCGCGCTGTCGCGAGCGCTCTTCCTGCCCGCCACGAGGTCGCTGATGGCGATCTCAAACCAAGTGGCATTTCCGTCCCGCGGCCTCGCCCTGGCGATTCTGCGCGACCCCAAACTGGCGGAGTCAGCGATCCTGCTGCCGCCCGGGTCGCGGCTGGCCGACGCTCCGCCGGTCGATCCCGCAGCACGGGCGATCCTGTTCGTCGGTGGCCTCGTCTACCCTGCGCACGGTGGGGATCTATTGCTTGAAGGAGTCCGCCTCGCCCGCGAAGCCGGACACGCGGTGCAGTTGATCTGCGTTGCCCGTCCTGGAGAGGAGCCACCGGGGCCTTTCCCTGCCTGGCTTGAGCTGGTGCGAGCCGAAGGACCGGAGATCGACCGCCTGCTGCCGCGCGTACTGGCCAGCATCACGCCACGTCGCGCATCGCCATACAACCACCTGGCGGTTCCGATCAAGTTGCTCGAATACCTGGGATACGGGCGGCCGCTGATCGTGACCGATGTCGAGGAGACCGCGAAGATCGTGAGGGGCGCCGATTGTGGGGTAGTAGTGCCCGACACCGCGGAAGGCCTGGCCGCCGGGATCGCGGAGGTCATCTCGGCCCCCGCTGATCGGATTCAGAGCTGGGGCGAGGCCGCCCGCCGCGCCGCCGCGGCCAATTCGTGGGAGGTCCGAGCCGACCGGATCCTGGAGCTGCTGGGCGTGGTGGCATGACCCTGCGTGTTGCCGGCGGCCCGTTCCCTCGCACCGCGGCCGAGCTCGGCACGTCTGCGACGGCGGTGCTCCTGGTGGTCGCCGCGGTCCTGGGATCGCGCCTGTCGCTGGCCTGGTTCGTGGTACCGGCACTCCTGCTCGTGACCCTGGTGGCAGCGGCCAGCCTCGTCTGGCCTCGTCAGATGTTGATGGTGGTCGTCCTGTCGCCGATCTTCGACCGCTACCTGGTGCCGGGATTGCTGACCCCAGAGGCGGAGAGGATCGCTCATCTCCTGTCGGAGGCGCTGCTGGTGGCGGTCGGTCTCGCGCTGGCGGCCCAGGCTGCCAGGCGCGGCACGCTGCGCTCTGGGCTGGCGCACCCGCTGCTGGCGTTCCTGGGCATGTTCGTCGTCGCTTCGATCGCGTCCGCCCTGATCAACGGGGTGCCCGCCGCGCAGGCCATCGCGGGCATCGTGTTCACCCTCGACGCCGTCGCGTTGTTTGTCCTGGCCAGGATTGTCGGATTTGGGGCACGGGATGGTCTGACAGCAATTGGCGCCTTCGTCGGTCTGCTGATTGTCGCCGCCGTGGTCGCGGCCGCGCAGGCCCTCCTGTCACCGCACATCCTGGGCCTTACCGCGCTGATCGGACGCTTCGGGGAGCCCTTCCGTCTGGCTTCCTTCTTCGGCGATCCGAACGTATTCGCGGCGTTCCTGTCTGCGGCGATCCCGATCCTCCTCTTCGGGGCGAGCGGGCTGAGGACGCCGCGCGGCCGTCGGGCTGCGTTAGCGGCCGGAGCGCTGCTGCTGCTCGCTCTCTCGCTCTCGTACTCCCGGGGCGGCTGGCTGGGGGCGATCGGCGGCTTCGTGGTCGCTGCGCTTCTACTTGACCGTCGGGCACTGCGCATTGGCCTGGCCGTGGGCGTGTTGACCTTCGTCATTGCGCTGCTCATGCCGCGCAACCTGGCGGATCCCAGCCTGAACCTTCAGCGGCCCGACATGTTCGAGGCCACCTTCGGACGGGTGAACGCAATCGAAACTGGGAAAGATCTGCGGACCCTGCTTATCGCCAACGCGGTGCCCATCGTCGGCGACCATCCTCTGCTGGGGGTGGGCCCGGGAAGGTACGGCGGTGCGGCGGCAAGCATCTTCGGCACCCCGATCTATCGCCAGTACGGGACCGATCTGCTGCTGAAGGATCCCAACCAGCGGACCGTGGACAACTTCTGGCTGCACCTGCTGGTCGAGAGCGGGATCATCGGCCTCCTTGCCTTCGCCGCGATGGTGGGTAGCGCCGTCCTGCCGATCGTGCGGCGAGCGCGTCAGGCGGCCTGGGGTCGTCGGGTGGCGCTCGCCGGGGTCGTCGGCGCGGTCCTCTGCCTGGTCGTGAACTCGCTCTCCACCATGCTTCTCGAGGCGAACAGCGTGGCGTACCTGTTCTGGTTCCTGCTGGGGCTCGGCTCAGTCCTCGCCGCGCAGCCGGTTTCAGAGGCGCAGAGCCCTAGAACTGCCGTCCTGTGACGATCTGCCAGAGGGTGCGCCCGATCAGCTGCAGGTCGAACCAGAAGGAGCGCCGATCGATGTAGGCCAGGTCGAGCCCAACCCCCTCATCGAAGCTCAGCTTTCCCCAGCCGGTGGCCTGCCAGAGCCCGGTCAGGCCGGGAACCACCGACAGGCGACGCGCGTGCCACGGCTCGTAGACCTCGACTTCGTACGGAATCGGCGGCCGGGGGCCGACCAGGCTCATCTCGCCGCGCAGGATGTTGATCAACTGCGGCAGCTCGTCGATGTGCGAGCGCCTCAGGAAGGCTCCCACCCCGGTGACCCGGGGGTCGGAGGGGATCGGGACCCAGACCCCTTCCCCATCGCGCTGGTTGCCCTCGCCCTCACCGCGGATCAGATCGCGCACATGGGTGCGATGGCGCCCTTCATCGGCTGCCACGAACATGCTCCGGAACTTGTAGCACCTGAACGCGCGGCCCCCCAGCCCCAGCCGCTGCTGGCGAAACAGGATCGGGCCGGGCGATTCGAGGCGGACCGCGGCGGCGGCGGCGAGGAGCAACGGCGAAGTCAGCACCAGGCCGAA
>JAYUGK010000312.1:0-8838 GCA_043738415.1 Chloroflexota bacterium
AGTTGCACGCTCGGCAGCCGGACGGTCGCTACGGGGTGGTGCCGTTGCTGCGCTCGCTCGCCGAGCACGGCGGCGCGTTCTTCGCCCGTGACCCATGAACGAGACGCTGCCGCACCGGTATCGGGCGGTCGTCTTCGACATGGACGGCCTCCTGCTCGACACGGAGATCCTGTGGCACCGCGCCGAGGTGGAGCTCTTTCGGCACCACGGCGGCGAGTTCAGCTGGGATGACAAGATGGCAGTCATCGGCACCAGCTTCGCCTTCACCGCGCGCTACTTCGCCGAGCGGCTCGGGCGGCCCGTAGAAGAGGGCGACGCGCTGGTGCGCGAGATGATCGAGATCATGCACGGCGAGCTGCAGCGCGACGTCGAGGGGCGCCCAGGAGCCGTGGAGCTGGTGGCCCGGCTGCGCGGGCGGACCCACCTGGGACTCGCCTCGAACTCCCCGCGCCTGCTGGTCGATGCCGCGCTGGCGACTGCCGGCCTGGTCGGCGCCTTCGAGGCGATCGTGACCTCCGACGACGTGGAGCATGCCAAGCCGGCGCCCGATCTCTACCTGCTTGCCTGCCACCGGCTTGGGGTGGCCCCGGCTGACGCGCTTGCGCTCGAGGATTCGCCGTCAGGTGTCGCGGCAGCCAAGGCCGCGGGGCTCACCTGTTTCGCGGTTCCGCAGTTTGCCGAGACCGATGTCTCCGCAGCCGATCGGGTCATCGACTCGCTCGAGGAGCTGCTGGCCGAAGCGTAGACTCACCGCCATGTGTCGAAGCATCAGGACCCTCCGCACCCTCGACGTTCCCGCGTCCGATGACGACGTGCGTTCCGCAGCGCTGCAGTACGTGCGCAAGGTGAGCGGCTACCGCAAGCCATCGCCCGCCAACGAGGCCGCCTTTCAGCGTGCCGTTGATGAGGTTGCTGCCGTCTCGCGGCGGTTGCTCGAGGCGGTGACCGCGACGCACCCGGCCCGACGGACCGCCTGACCGGGTCTAGCCGAAGGCCCTCAGCGCGGTGTCGACTGCGCGCTGGTCCTGCTCGGCGGTGCCGCCGCTGACCCCGACTGCGCCGACCAGCACTCCATTGCGCTCGAGCGGCATCCCGCCCGCAAACACGATCATCCGGCCGCCGGCCACCGAGTCGTACCCGTAGAACTCGGTCCCCGGCTGCACGATGGGCGGCAGGTCGCCGGTTGACATGCGGTTGACGAGCGCGGTGTAGGCCTTGTCCTGGGCGAGCCGGATGCCGACCAGGTCGGCGCCGTCCATGCGGGCGAATGCGACCAGCTGGTCACCCGAATCGACCACCGCGACCGACATGGCGACCGACATGGCGCGTGCCTGGGCCTCGACCGCGGCGATCATGCGGCGCGCCACGGCCAGGGTCAGGCCGGCCGCCTGCGAGGCGGTCGGACCGCGCCACGAGTCCACGTTGTCGAGGTCGGGATCGGTCATTGGTTGCGTGAACGCAGCCGGTTTGCGATGAGCGTGAGGATGATGGTGCCGATCATCAGCACCACGGCCATGGCGATCAGCACCGGCAGCCGCTGGGCAAAGCGCAGCTGCCCGTACAGGAAGACCGGGAAGGTCGGGTCGCCACCGGCCAGGAAGTTGGCGAGCGCTACCTCGTCAAACGAGACGATGAAGGCGGTCAGCCAGGCTGACAGCAGCGAAGGCCCCAGGAGCGGCAGGATCACCCGACGCAGCGTGGTCGGGTAGGAGGCCCCCAGGTCCATGGCGGCATCCTCGAGCGCCGGATCGAGGCCGCCCATGCGCGCCACCAGGATCAGGGTGGCGTACGGCAGCGCGACCACGCTGTGTCCCGCCGCCACGGTCAGCAGCGAGCGGGGGATGCCCAGGAAGGTGAAGAGCAGGAAGAGAGCGACGCCCAGCACCACGAATGGCACAACCAGGGGCGCGCCGGCCAGCCCGAGCAGCAGGCGGCGCCCGGCAAAACGGAAGCGCAGCACGGCCAGGCTGACGGCAAAGCCGAGGGCGGTCGCCGCAGTGGCTGCGGCCGTCGCGACCACGAGGCTGTTGCGGGCCGCGCCGAGCAGCGCCGGATCATCGATGACGGCGCGGTACCAGTCGAGAGTGAATCCCTCGAGCGGGAAGGTGAGCGTCGTGTTGGCGGTGACCGAGAAGACCGCCAGCAGGACGATCGGCAGGTAGAGGAGGACCAGCATGACCGCATACGCCGAACCCAGGGGAAGACGGGTCCTGCCGACGCCGACCGCACTGCGCCGGATGGCACGCGTGCTCGCGGTCATGCCACCGCCCTGCGCAGGTTCACGACCCGCAGGGCGACGGCCACCAGCGCCACGGTCACCCCCAGCATGATCACCGCCAGCGCCGATCCGAGCGGCCAGTTGCCGGCTCGCGTGAAGAAGTCCTGGATCAGGTTGCCGTACATGATCCCGCCGGTGCCTCCTACCAGCGACGGCGTGACGTACTCACCGACGGTCGGGATGAAGACCATGAAGAAGGTCGCCAGCACGCCCGGCAGGCTGAGCGGCACGGTCACGCGCCAGAACCGCGACCACGGGCCGGAGCCCAGATCCGCGGCCGCCTCCAGGTGGCTGCGATCGATCCGCTGCAGGGCCGCGTAGATCGGCAGCGCGGCGAACGGGATCCAGACGTAGATCAAGGTGATGATCACGGCGGCCTGGGAGTAGAGGAGCAGGCCGATCGGCTCGTGGATGACCCCGGTCCAGATCAGGAACGAGTTGATGGCGCCGTTGCTGCCGAGGAGCAGTTTCCAGGCCATGACCCGCAGCAGAAAGCTGGTGGCCGAAGGCACCAGCAACAGGACCAGGAAGATCGGGGCTCGATGTCGCGCTCGAAAAGCCAGGAAATAGGCGACCGGGAATGCGAGCAGTGTCGCCACCGCGGCAACCACCATGGCCATTCCCGCCGAAATGCCGAGCAGGCGCAGCCAGGAGGGCGAGTCGAGGACCTTCTGGTATTGCAACAGAGAAAACTGCGCCATGTTTCCGACATTGATCGGGCCGAGCCCCGGCCGGAAACTGATCGCGATCGCCAGCAGCAGCGGCGCGACGAAGAGCAGGATCAGCCACGCAAATGGCGGGGCGACGAGAAACCGAAGGGTTCCTCGTCGCCCGAGCATCGTCTAGGAGGCCTGCGCTACGAGGCGGACTTGACCCGTGCCCACATCTCGGTCCACGCCGTCCGTTGCTCCGCGGTGACCAGCGGCGTGAAGTTCGTGTGTTCGAGGATCGTCGGATCGTCGAGGGCGAACGCCTTAATCAAGATCGGATCGGTGATGGCGGTCATCACCTCCGAGTTGGCGCAGCCGTAGTAGAAGAGTTTGACCGCGTTGCTGCAACTCAGGGTTGCCAGCTTGTCGTCCAGGAACTTGAGCGCCAGGTCATAGTTCTTGGTCTTGGCGCTGATGCCGTACAGGCCGACCCAGGAGTTGCGTCCCTCGGTGGGGTTGGCGTACGCCACGTGCTGGGTGCCATCGGCCAGGGCGGTCGCGTAGCAGCCCTGCCAGGCGTAGGCGACCCAGATGTCGCCGCTGATCACCTCGGGGCAGAAGTCGGTGTACTCGCCGGTCCAGTAGTGGAGGTTGAGCGGCTTCTGCGCCGTCCACTCGACCTCCGCCTGCGCCAGTTGATCGGCGGTGATCTTCGTCTCGTCCCAACCGTGGATGTAGGCCGCGACTGTCACCGCCGCCGGGCCGTCATCCCACATCGAGACATGGCCGGAGTAGGCCGGGTCAAAGAGCGCGTTCCAGCTCGTGATCTTGCCCTTCACCTTGTCGGTGTTGTAGAGGATCGAGGTGAAGCCCCAGTCCCACGGCAGGTAGTACTGCTTGCCGTTCACTTGGCCCAGCTTCTTGAAGCTGTCGGGCACCTTGTCCCAGTTGGTCAGCTTGCTGGTGTCGATCTCGCGGACGAGCCCCTCATCAACGTAGAACTTCTGCCATCCGGTGTAGAAATGATAGATGTCGGCCTGGCTGCCCGCCTCCACTTTGCCAAGGATGTCCGCATCGGAGCTGCCGAATTCGAAGGTGACTGCCGTGGTCGGACTGGCAGTGTGGAAATCGGTCCAAAAGTCCGGCGCATCGTAGCCCGACCATTCCAGGACCAGAAGCTTATCCGGCGCCGCGCTTGTACATGCGCCAAGCACCAACGAGCTGACGGCCAGCATCGTGATGGCAATTCGAACAGGGCCGATTCGACTGAGCACGACTGGCGCACCTCCACTGAGTACCGCGGAGGGAATCTCTCGACGGTGGCCGGATGCTACGCCCGCGGGCTCGCGCCGGTCAACGGTTTCCGCCTAGTGCTTGAACCGGTACCCGAGCAGGCTCGGGATGCGGGCGATCAAGCTGGCCACTGTGCCCGGGTTGCGACCCGCGTCGAGGTCATCATCCGTGCGAATCAGCGCTTCCCGAATGAGCCGCGCTCCCACGTATCGGAACGGCTCCGGCGGCAGAAACCGCTGTCGGCGCCCGACCAGGGCATGGGCGGCCAGGGGATCCTCCACGCCTGCGACCAACGCCGCCAGGGTCCGCCCGGCCAGGCGCGACGGGCCAACTCCGTTGCCGGCGAACCCGTGTGCATAGTGCAGTCGTCCACCATGTCGGCTGCCGATCTCCGGAAAGCGGTCGGCGCTGATGTCGATCGGGCCACCCCAGGCGTCCTCAAGTCTGACATCGGCGAGCATCGGGAACAGGTGATTGAAATTGGCGACCACGCGCTCGACGGCCCGCCGGTCCGCGCTGAAGGTCGGTCCGATGCGGCCGCCAAAGCCGGCGCCTCCGACCCCTGCGCCGAAGGCGATCCGACCATCGCGGGTGGTCCGGAAGTAGCTGATGGTGAAACGCGAATCCGAGATCGCCTCCCCGTCGGTCCAGCCCAGCGCCACCAGTCGCTCCGGGATCGGTTCGGTGATGACCATGTAGCTGCCCCACGCCAGCAGGCGGGTGCGAAAGCCGGGCCAACCGGCAGCCCAGGCGCTTACCGCCAGCACGATCTGCTCGGCGTCGACGTGGCCCGCGTCGGTGACCAGGCGGAGTGGAGACCCGGTCTCCAGTCCACGCACGCGGGTCCCCTCGTGGATCTGAACGCCGCGCTCCAGCAGCACCCGGCGCAGGCCCCGGGCGAGCCGCGCGGGCTGAATGGTGGCGGCGCTCGGCATGAAGACTCCCTCGCCGAATGCGGGCGAGGCGCAGACTGCCTGCACCTGCTCGCTGTCGAGGTGACGCAACTGTCCCGGCAGCCCGAGCCCCGCGAGTCGCGCCACGCTGCTCGGCCAGTCGTTGGGCTCCCGAGGAAAGGCGTTCACCCGCAGGAATCCGCTCGGGGTGTGCCAGGCATCCACCTCGTGCTGCTTGCACCATGCGCCGATTCCGGCCACCACCTCGTCCGCGGCGCGCGCCAGCTGCAGCCCGGCCTCGGGGCCGTAGCGTTCGACCAGGTAGGGGAGCTGCTCCCACCAGCCGTGCAGGAAGCCCCCGTTCCGCCCGCTCGGCCCGCCGCCGCAGATGTCCGCCTCCAGGATGGCGATCCGCATTCCCGGCGCCATCTCGGTCAGGAACCAGGCGGTCCACATGCCGGTGTAGCCGCCACCGATGATCGCCACGTCAACGGCCAGCTCGCCGGTCAGCCGCGGCGCCGGCAGCGCCCCGGACTCGGCGCCGAGCGCCTCGCGCAGCCACCAGGCGCGTCGCAGCCCGGGGATCGGCAGGCCGCTGGGGAAGGTCGGCGTAGTCACGGCTGGCCGATCCTAGCGCGGGCCGGCCTGCCCGCGACACCCGGTGCTAGCATCCGCCCTGATGCGCCAGTCCGATCCCGCTCACAGCCCCGTGGTGATTGACGGGCTGCGAACCCCCTTCGGCCGATATGGCGGCGCCCTGCGCGAGGTTCGGCCCGACGACCTGGCGGCGCACGTCATCCGCGCCCTGCTGGATCGAACCCGGCTTGACCCGACATCGGTCGACGACGTCATCCTAGGCGCCGCAAACCAGGCCGGCGAGGACAACCGCAACGTGGGCCGCATGGCCGCCCTGCTGGCCGGGATGCCGGTCGAGGTGGCGGGACAGACCGTCAATCGGCTCTGCGGCTCGGGGATGCAGGCGGTGATCAATGCCGCCCACGCGATCACCGCGGGCGACGGCAGCTGCTTCGTGGCCGGCGGGACCGAGTCGATGACCCGCGCCCCGCTGGTGGTGGCCAAGCCCTCCGCCGCCTTCTCGCGTGGCGAGCAGACCCTGTACGACACCACGCTCGGCTGGCGCTTCACCAACCCGCGGCTGGCCGACGCCTACTACCCCTACTCGATGGGCGAGACGGCCGAGAACGTCGTCGAGCGCATCGGCGTCAGCCGCCCGGACCAGGACCGCTTCGCGCTGCTCTCCCAGCAACGTTGGGCGGCCGCGCAGGCGGCGGGGCGCTTCGCCGACGAGGTCGTGCCGATCGCGGTGCCGGCCGGCAAGGGCGCCACGACCACCCTCGACCACGACGAGCACCCGCGCCCCGAGACGACGCTCGAGCAGCTGGCCGCGCTCAAGCCGGCCTTCCGGCCCGATGGCTCGGGCTCGGTGACCGCGGGGAACAGCAGCGGCATCAATGACGGTGCGGCGGCGCTTTTGGTCACCTCGGAGGCGCGCGCCCACGAGCTTGGCCTGCGACCGATCGCCCGGCTGATCGCCAGCGCCGTCGCCGGCGTCGATCCGGCAACGATGGGCCTCGGACCGATCCCCGCCACGCGCAGGGCGCTGGAGCGTGCAGGCCTGACGGTGGCCGACCTCGACCTGGTGGAGCTCAACGAGGCCTTTGCCGCGCAGGCGCTGCCGTGCATTCGTGAGCTGGGGCTCGACCCGCAGAAGGTCAACGTCAACGGTGGCGCAATCGCCATCGGCCACCCGCTCGGCGCCTCGGGCGCTCGCCTGGTGGCCACTCTCCTCCACGAGATGCGCCGCCGCGGCGCGCGGTACGGGCTGGCGACCATGTGCATCGGCGTTGGGCAGGGAATCGCCTCGGTCTGGGAGGCGGTCGAGTAGGGGTGTCGATCTGGATCGTCCGTCCGACCGGGTCGCCGACCCCCGACGTCGAGCGACGTGAGCCGGGACTCAGGTCGTCGTGGTTCCGACCGATGCGGCCGGCTCCCCGACCGCCCGATCCCCGGCCGCACCCGAAAGGATGTCGATGACCCGTGCTGCGGCGGCGCGACCCTGGGCGATGCAGTCGGGCAGGCCGACCCCGCGATAGGCGGCGCCCGCCAGAACGAGGTTCGGCGTCCCGGCGAGCGCAGCGAACGCCCCACTCACCCGATCGAGGTGTCCCACGGTGTAGTGGGGCATCTGGCCGGACCACCGGGCGACGCGGGTCATCAGCGGTGTGCCCCGCACGCCCATCGTCAACGCGAGGTCTCGCTCCACCGCGGCGACAATCTCGGTGTCCGATCTGTCGAAGAGCTGCTCGCGCCGTGACCCGGCGAAGGCGCGCAGAAGGATCGCGCCGTCGGGCGCCCGACCGGCCCACTTGAGCGAGCTCCACGTGCACGCCTCGATCAAGAGCGGCTCCCCGGCAGCGACGAGGAAGCCGTGGCCGACCGGCGGCATCGGGAATTGGTCGAGCCAATAGCCGAGTGACACGACCGCGGTGCTGCCGTGAGGGATAGCCCGGATCGAGCTCGCCGCCGCGGGCGCAAGGTCCTCGAGGAGTCCGGCGGCAGCGGGTCCGGGCGAGGCGAGGACAACGGCCTCAGGTCGGAGGATCGCGCCGTCGGTCAGCCGCACGTCGAACCCGCCCTTGCGCCGCTCGAGGGCCACGACCGCCGACCGCGTCCGTACCTGGACCTGGGTGGATCGATCGAGTACCTCGATCAGCGCGCCGGTCAGCTGCCCGGCTCCCTCGGCCAGGGTCACGAACGGCGAGCCACCACCCTCGCCGGTCCGCGCCCGCCTGGAGGCGAGGCTCGCGAGGAGGAGGCTGCGGTGCCGCCGCTCCGCGTCGCGCAGCTGGGGCAGGACCGCCAGAAGGCTGAGCTCGTCGATCGGCGTGCCGTAGACGCCGCCGATGAGCGGGCCGGCAAGGCGCTCGACGAGGGCGGACCCGAGCCGCCGGCGAAGGAACGTCCCGATCGCGACATCGTGATCCAGCCCGTCACGCGGCAGGACGAGATCCAGACCCATGCGGAGCTTCTCGAGCGGCGAGAACATGTCGGTCGTGACGAGGGGACGCATCCGCGTCGGGAGGACGAGACCCATCCCTTCGGGCAGTCGGGCGAAGCGACCGCGCGAGCGGATGTAGACGGTCCGCGGATCGGTCGTTCGGATGATCGAATCGCCGAGACCGAGCTCGTGGGCGAGCTCCACCGCAGCGGGACGGTAGTTGATGAACGAATCAGGGCCGGACTCGACGAGGAAGCCGTCATCGGTCCGCTCGGTGCGCACCTTGCCGCCGAGCCGATCGGTCGCCTCGACAAGCATCGTCGGGACGCCGGCTCGATCGAGCGCGTAGGCCGCGGTCAGGCCGGTGATCCCACCGCCGACGACCAGGACCGTCATCGCGGTCGCGCCCGTCTCAGTGCTCTCGGTCGGCGACGAGCGGCGGGACGAACGGGCAGAGCGGATCGGCCTCCAGCATGTCGCCGGTCCGGGCGTAGGCCCGGGCTCGGGACCCGCCGCAGATTTGGACGTACTCGCAGCGGCCGCAGCGACCCTTGTACGTCGTCACGTCGCGCAGGCTGGTGAACACCGGATGGCTGCGGTACAGCTCGACGACGTCGTCGGTCCGCACGTTCCCCGTCTTGACCGGGAGGAACCCGGACGGGTGCACCGATCCGTCGTAGGCGATGAACATGATCCCGTTGCCGT
>JAYUGK010000313.1:0-8822 GCA_043738415.1 Chloroflexota bacterium
GAGCTGGAGCGCCGCGATTTCATCTACGAGGCCACCGAGCAGCTGCGCCGCTTCCTGGATTCCAACCGCGAACGGCTCCGCGAGATCGGTGCCCTGAAACTGGTCGACGACGAGCAGGACTACCTGGTCTTCGATCCGGTCGAGCAGAACTGGACCACACGACTCACCTACCGCGATCCGGCCGACGGCGAGTGGTATGACGAGGAGCAGACGGTCGAGGCGGTCAGCGAGGTGGTGGAGCTCTACAACCCGGCCGATATCCTGGCCTGGTTCATCGAGTCGGCGCACGACCCGGTCAGTCACCTCGTGCCGGCCGATGAGCTGGCCGCTCGCGAGGAGGTGGACGCCGAACCGTCGGCCGAGGCCGATTGGCAGGCCGAGCTTCCCTCCAGCCAGCAGGAGACGATCGCCGCCCAGCGTCTCTGGCAGCTCGCCGACGCGTACCGCACCCAGATCGGCGACCAGCAAAAGCAGGCACTCCGCGAGTTCGTGGCCAACGCCGAGGAGGTGCTGGCCACGACCGGAGACCTCGAGTTGCTCGACGAGGAGAGCGACGTGCTGCTGCTGCGCTCCGACGGCCGCTTCGAGACGAGCCTGGACCTGTCCGACCTGCCGATGGGTGCCGCGCTCGACCACGATCCGCGGCGGATCGGCCTGACAGTGACCGACGCGCGCACCATCGCCGACGTCTACGACCCGGTTGATGTGCTGCAATGGGTCACTGACGCGCTGTCGGAGCGCTATCCGGCGGTCGACTTCACCGCGGTCTACGAGTAGCCGTCGTGGAGCCGATGCCGGGCGCACCGCCGCGGCCGCACTCCCTGCCAGAGGGAGAAGCACTGGCTGCGGCCAGCGTTGAGCAGCTGTTCGAGGCAGCCGGGGCCCTGCGGCATGGTCACTTCCTGCTGAAGAGTGGCCGCCACTCCGACCGCTACCTGGAGAAGTTCGCCGTGCTCCAGTATCCCGCGCTGGGGGTCGAGATCGGCCGGCGGCTGGCTGCCGCGCTGGTGCACCTCCGACCGACCCTGGTGGTCGGCCCCACAACCGGCGGCGTGCTGCTGGCATTCGAAAGCGCCCGCCAGCTCGAGGCCTCACTCGGGGTCACCGTCCGGGGCGTCTTCGCCGAGCCAATGGAACGCGGCACCCGAGCGCTGCGCCGCGGCTGGCCGGTGCGCCCTGCTGAGCGTGTGGTGCTGGTGGACGACATCCTGACCACCGGCGCCTCACTGATCGAGACGTTCAGGGCGGTCCGCGCGGCGGGGGCCTTGCCGCTGGCGGCCGCGGTCATCGTCGATCGCTCGACCGGGCCCGTCGAGCTGGGCTGCCCGATCCTGCCGCTGGGTCGCATCGAGATCGAGTCGTGGACCGCCGAAAGCTGCCCGGCCTGTGGCAGCGGTGAGCCCCTCGTCAAACCCGGCAGCGGCGCCTAGCTGATCGCCGGCGCCTCGCGCTCCACCCATGGGGCTCGCCATTCGGGCGCCGCAACCGGCTGCCCGAAGTAGACCCGCTCGCGGTAGACGAGACCGTGGCGCAGCTCGAAGATGGTGACCGCCAGCCAGCGCGTGCCGTCGGCGTAGTGCACCACCGCTTCGCCCCACCAGCAATCGCCCGAGCCGCCGCTCCGCGTTGGCTCGACCCGCGGAGCACCCTCGGGGCGCTGCGTTCGAACGGTGTGGTAGTTCGCGCTGCTGGTGACGACCTCCCCCGACTGCGGCCACGCTTCCTGCCAGTCCGGATGGCGCAATGCCTCCAGCGTCTCGAAGTCGTCTCGTGCACTCGCCGCCGCGTAGCGGCTGATGAGCTCGGCCCCTGCCTTGCCAGTCATGTGCGGCTTCATGTTTGCGTGGATCCGATCCTACGCCCTGGGTCTGCGCCTCCGTGCGTCTCGCCGCCAAACCCCGGCGGATTGTGTCTGCACGACACCTATCAGCCAGTGTGAGGCCGAATGTGCCAGTCCAGCGACAATCCAGCCCTCTCGAGATGCGCGTTGACGCCTGGCAGCGACACTGCAGCCGCTGAGCGGCCATTGGGTCTTCAGTCCGCGTCGGCCTTGCAAAACGTTACGTCAGGACGCTGCGCCGGGCTCCTGCCAGGTCACCTCGGTGATCCGCGCCGGTGGAAAGACCGCATCGAGCGGCACGATCCCCTCCTCCGCCTCGAGCGGGATGCCTATTGGGGCGACGAAATAGCGTCCCGCCAGGCGCCGCGCCTCGGGGTCAAGCGCAAACCCGGCCTTGGCCCGATGGAAGGTGACCGTCAGGTCGGCAACCACCACCGGGTCGGAGCGGGATCCGTCGGTCAGGTCGATCCGGGTCGGCGTGTCGATGGCCAGCGTCCGGCAAGGCCGGCCGGCTGCCGACGCGTGCGTCCGAATCGCGTTGAGCAGATCAACGGCGCTCGAGATCGGCTCGCGCAGCGGCCCCGAGGCACCGCTTCCCAGCAGCGCGTCGATCAGCAGGCTGGCCGGCGAAAGGCGCGAACGCAGCTGCAGCAGCAGCTCGGGAGTCGGCGCCACGAACAGCTGCAGCGAGCCGCCCGATGCCATCGACTGCAGAACCGTCCAGTTGTGCGCCGCCGCGGTCCCACTGATGCCTGCCGGGTCGCCCACCAGGACGGCGGTCACCGGCCGGCCGGCCGCCGCCAGGCGTCGAGCGACCACGAATCCGTCGCCGCCGTTGTTGCCCGGTCCGCAGAGGACGACCGTCAGTGGCGGCTCGCCCAGGGGTCCGCCGGGTCCGCTCACCGGCTCGGCGAGGCTCGCCAGCTCGACCAGTGCCACCTCGGCCACGGCGGCGCCGGCGCTCTCCATCAGCGCATCGGCCGAGAGTCCGGCCTTTTGGGCGGCCTCGTCGATGCGGGCCATCTCGTCCCCGCCAATGAGGACCGGCACCTCGCGAACCGGCCGTGCGGCCGGTTCGCTCATGGCAGGGTCTTCAGGTACTCGACGATCGCCGCGATCTCTTCCGTGGTGAGCGTGGCGCCGAAGGCGGGCATCCCGCCGCGCATCGCCGGATCGGCGACGGTCGGATCGGTTCCGGCGATCCAGATGTTGGCCCAGTCATCGGGGTGATCGGTGCCGAGCTGCGCGAGGTTTGCGCTGATCGGGCCATCCTTCACGCCGTGCAGGGAGGGGAAAGTGGACTGGCCCTTGAGGTCGTTGCCGTGGCAGGCCTGGCAGCCGGCTCGCTTGACGATCGCCAGCGTGCTCGCCGTGCCCCCGGAGGAGGCCGAGCCGCCACCGATCGGCGGGTTCTCACCTTCGAGATTTGACGCGAAGTAGCCGCCGCCGGCCAGGAAGACAACCAGCGTCAGACCAAGGGCCCAGCGCGGGATGCCACGGTCGCGCGCCTCGATGGGCGTATGGACGGTCATCGGCTCAGGCTCCGGCCGCCGCTGGGACCGCATCTGTCGGAACTGTGTAGTCGGCCAGCCGCCCGCTGGTGTACATCAGGAACAGGTTGACCAGCGCCGCCAGCCCACCCAGCGCCAGCAGCCCGATCCCGGCGCCGGCGGCGCCTCGGAACCAGATCAAGGTGCCGTCAATGGCGTCGACGGCAGCCCCACCGACCAGCAGGCGGCCGTGCACAATCCCACCGCCGATCAGCGCCAGACCCGCCAGGGCGGTGCCCGCGAAGGTGCCCCACAGCGTGACGTGGATCAGCGGGGTGGTGCCCCAGTCCCGATGCAGCAGACGCGGGAAGGCATGATCGGCCAGCGCCAGCATGGCCAGCGTGGCGATGCCGAAGTACGCGAACAGGCGCACGCCAACGGGCCACTCAGTGCCGCTCACCAGGCTGCGCACGGACCCCAGGGCGCCGATCGCCTCGAGCAGGCTGGTGACACCCAGGAAGGAGAGCGCCAGGACGGCGAGCGGCACCGTCCCCGGCGACAGGAGCATGGTCCAGCGTCCGCGAATGGTGAGCGCCAGGTTGGCGATCGCCAGGAAGGCAGGGACGACCAACATCAGGGTGGCCGCATTGCCAAGCTGCGTGACGGCGAACGGGATCGAGGTATCGACCAGCGCGCCAAGCGTGCCGAGCGTGGCGAGCCCGGCCCAGCTCAGCCAGCCGAACATGGCTACCCCTGACGAGTAGAGCGGGTTGCCACTTGCCCGAGGCACGATGTAGTAGAGGGCCCCGACCGCCACGCCGGTCACCCACAAGGTCTCGACGGCTCGTCCGTAAAAGGCGTTGGCAAGGGCCGCTCCCACCTCGGCGAGGTTGAGGAGCGGAGCGAGGGTGCCGAGCGCATAGAGTCCGGTGAAAGCGGCCAGGGCCACGCCGAAGTACCAGATGCTGATGTACGCGATTCGATCGCGAGCGGCCAGCACGGTCCGCCAGAATGAGTCGTTGACCAGCAGCAGCGCCAGCAGCAGGACCCCGTCCACCGGCAGCGGGAACTCGGTCAGCGGTCCGCTGGCGGCCAGGCGGGGCATGTAGACGGTGATCAGGCCGGCCAGCATGCCGACGTTCCACAGCGCGGCAGAAGCCGTGGCCATCTGCTCGTCGACCAGGCGGCGGCCCAACAGGCGAGGGGTGATGAACAGGATTGCGCCGAGCCCGGCGTTGCCGAGCCAGCCGTACAGGGTCGCGTTCCAGAAGCCGGAGGTCACCGTCGCCGGGTTGAGCGCAACGGTCAACGTGCCGCGGAGCAGCGGAACCTCCAGCGAGAAGGCCAGCTGATTGGGGAAGATCTGCCCGGCAGCCCACAGCATGCCGATGCCGGTGGCGATCGTCAGCCAGATCGCGGCCGCGACGAGATAGAGGGTGGCCGCCGCATCGGGTCCGTCGGGAATGATCGGCGCACGGGCCCTGGGCGGTTGGTCGTAGGGTCGCAGCTTCTTGGGGTTCACGGCCATCGGCGCGCGCAGAGCCTCCTGCGGGACGGAGCGGGTCGTCTCGGGGGCGAACCCGGCGGCATTGTAGCCGACGCTACTCGATGGGAACCTCGCTCATCAACGCCGGCACGTTGCGGTCGGGGTCACGGAAGAAGGCCATCCGCAGCCGATGTGCCCGCTTCCTCGATCGCCTCGTCTGATTGACCGATCGGGGCGGGGGCCCTAGCATGGAACCGCGGGGTGGAGCAGTGGTAGCTCGTCGGGCTCATAACCCGAAGGTCGTCGGTTCGAATCCGTCCCCCGCAACCACGCCTTCCAGGTACGAAAGCCGCCTCCCCCCAGGCGGCTTTCGCGTTTCCGGCGGGAAACCCCCTATTTGAGGCTGGTGAGGAAGGCGAGCAGGTCGTCGAGTTGCTTGTCCGTCAGCCCGTCAAAGGCCGGCATCTTGACGTCTTTGGGGGTCACGATCTGTGCCCGGATGCTGGCGGCATCCCAGCGGTAGCCGGCGCGTGAGAGATCGGGACCCGAGGTTCCACCGATCCCCCGCAGCGCGTGGCAGGACGAGCAGCCTTCCGCGTTGTAGATCTTGAGCCCCTCCAGCTGCTGCGCACTCATGCCAGCCACGGGCGGCACGGTGGCGACCCCCGCCGGGGACGAGGTTGCCCCGATGAAGGTCAACCCGAGGACGCCGATCACCACCGCTCCTGCCAGGGCCATCGCCACGGGGCGGCGGCGCGGCAGCCGTTCGGTGCTGCGGTCGATGAAGGGGACCAGCAGGAACACGGTCGCGCCAACGGCGAAGACTCCGAAGATGAGCAGCGACTCAAACGCTCCGGTGAAGTACCACAGGAGTTGGAAGAGGTCGAGGAAGTACCACTCTGGTCGCGGGGCATAGCCGGTGGCATTGGGGTTCGCCTTCGGCTCCAGCGACGCGCCGACGAAGATCGCCAGGGCGAAGACGATCGTCAGCAGCACCACCGAGACGGTGGCGTCCTTGACCAGCGCCCGCCAGAACGGCTCGCCGACGGACTTCTCGGCCCCGTACTCGCGTTCGTAGGCCGCGCGGCGGGACTCGCCCGGAATCGGCTCCACCAGGGATCGACGGCGCGGCGAGGAGGCGATCCCCTGCCGAATCACCGCGAACAGGTGGATCCCGACCAGGCCCATCAGAAGGGCCGGCAGAACCCATACATGAATCCCATAGAAGCGCGCCAGGGTGACGGCACCGAGTTCTGGGCCACCGCGCAGGAACTCAAGCATGTTTCGCCCGACCAGCGGGACGGAGCCCGCGATGTTGGTGCCGACCACGGTCGCCCAGTAGGCCTTCTGATCCCAGGGGAGCAGGTAGCCGGTGAAGGCGAAGCCCAGGACGACGAAGAAGAGGAGAGCGCCCACCACCCAGGTCAATTCCCGTGGGTAGCGATGTGCGGCCCAGGTGAAGACGCGCAGGGCGTGCAGCCCGATCAGGATCACGAGCACGGCTGCGGACCAGTGGTGGACCCCGCGGACCAGCGCGCCGAAGGGCGTCTGGTCGATGTACAGCACGCTCTCGTAGGCGGCGTCGGGGCTCGGCACGTACGACAGCGACAGGACGATGCCGGTGGCGATCTGCACCACCAGGAAGAGCAGGGTGGCGCTGCCGAGAGTGTGTGCCCAGCCCACCTGCGCCGGCATGCGCCGGTCGAGGAAGGCGCCCAGCAGGGGGCTGATCTGCAACCGCTCGTCGATCCAGTCGCGCAGGCGTCGCATGTCTATCCCTCCGCCTGGAGCGACCCGATCATGATCTCGCCGGCCTCGATCCTGGTCTCGTAGCCGAGCATCGGGCGCGGAGGCGGGCCTGCCACGACGCGGCCCGTGGCGTCGAAGGCACCCCCATGGCATGGACACAGGAATCGCTTCGCCCCGCCCGACCACGCGAGCGGGCAGCCGAGATGGGTGCAGTGATGGTCGAAGGCGACGGCTTCCGCATCCCCCGTGCGCATGACGTAGCAGGCGATCTGCGCCTTCTGCTTGACCCAGCCGTCCACGACCTCGCGGGTCAGTGTGACCAGCCGAGGCTCGCCGACTGTGAAGTCGTCGAGCTTGCCGGCAGATGCCCAGCCCGAGCCGCGGAGGACCGGGGTGACGGCCGTTGACAGAAGCTTGAGGTCCGACTTGGCTCGCCAGAACGGGGCGGACCCGAAACCGATGACCGGAACCGCCAGCGCAGCGGCCAGGAGGCCGCCCAGCGCGGCGAGCGTCTTGACGAAGAACGCTCGCCGCGTCAGGTCCTGGGTCTCGTTGGGGTCGCTCATTTACTGCAGGACGATGTCGCCCTTGGCGCCCTTGGCGTAGTGATCTTCAAGTTGGTCGCCATAAGCGAACGGCCCATCACCATCGAACGTGAAGGTCAGCGACTTGGTTGCGCCGGGAGCGATTCCCTCGGCCTCCACCAGGCTGTCGCCTTTGTCGGCGTCGACATCGGCCTTCAGGCCCATGATCAATTCGACCTCGACGGTGTTGACGTTCTTCACTTCAAACGTGACCGTCTCGCCCTTTGTCACGGTGACCGATGCCGGGGTGATGACCCCATCGCCGATCTCCATCGTGACGACCCGGGGTGCTGCGGCCGACGCAGCCTGGGAGGCCGCCTGTGAGGCCGACCCACCCGAGCTGCAGGCCGCCAGGCTGAGCGCCAGGGCCGCCATGACCGCGAGGTGCCTGAATTTGAACATCGTTTCCTCCTGTTGGGGGAGGCGCTGCGCCCCACGGACCTGCGGCGCTCCCGTAAGGACCACGCTAGCGCCGCATCGGTCGCGGCCAGGTATCCGACGCTGTCGCGTTTGTGTCGAGATCGGGAGATGGGTGCTGCGCCGGGCAGGCGGCTGTGCTAGACCATCCCCGTGGAAACCAGATCGAAGCTCGCCCGCGCCGTTCTGGCCGGTATCTCACCGCCGCCCTCGCGAGCGATGCGCTGGCTGCGGATCATTCGCTGGGCGCTTCCGGTGCTGCTGGCGGGAGGTGCCCTCGCGTTCGAACTGAACGAGCACGTGCTGCGCGAGCCCTCGGAGATTTCGCCGGGCCTGATCGGCGAAATCGTCATCTTCGCCCTCATCGGCCCGATCGCGGTTGCCTTTACCCTGGGCTGGGTATCGCGCCTGATCGCCGGCTATCAGGCCACTTCGGACGCGCTGGTCGCCGCGAACCGCGGCCTGGAGCAGAGCGTTGCAGAGCGGACGCTCAACCTGCAGACGACCACCGATGAGCTTGCGGCGGCCAACCGCGATCTATCGGCGGCCAACGAGGAGCTGCGCCAGCTCGATCGGCTGAAATCCGAATTCGTCTCGCTCGTCTCGCACCAGCTGCGCGCGCCACTCACCAACATCATCGGGGCGCTCGAGCTCGTGGCCGAGGGCGCCGCACAACTGCCCCCGCCCAGCCAGCGCACCCTCGAGATCCTGGCCTCGGAGAGCGAGCGCCTCTCCCGCCTGATCCAGACGATCCTCGATGTCTCGCGGCTCGAGGCGGGACGACTCACTCCGCGCCTGGGCCCGGTGGCGATCGAACCGCTGCTGATGCGAATCTGCCGTTCTGCCGTGTCGGCCCAGCCCGATCGGCCGTGGTCGGTCACGGTCTCGCCGGCGCTGCCGCCGGCCTGGGCCGACGAGGTGCTCCTCGAGGAGGTGGCGCGCAACCTCGTTGAGAATGCGCTTCGCTACTCGCCGCCCGAGAGCGCGATCGAGGTCGCGGCCGAGGCATCTGACAGCATGGTCCGGGTCAGCGTGGCGGATCATGGACCGGGTATCCCGGCCGACGAGCAGGCCAAGATCTTCCGTTCATTCCATCGGGTGGACGGCGAGGAATCGACGGTCGCCGGGTACGGGTTGGGCCTGTACTTCGCGGACAAGCTGACCCTCGCCCAGGGCGGCACGATCCGGGTTGAGAGCCCGATCCATGACGATCCGTCCGGCCCCGGCTCACGGTTCAGCTTCACACTGCCGATCGC
>JAYUGK010000314.1:0-3061 GCA_043738415.1 Chloroflexota bacterium
GGCGGAGGCGGACACCGGCTCGGTCGTGGCGGCGATGCCCGCCACCGCCGCGGAGATGATGCGCACCGCGCTGATCGGGCCACCATCCGGCGGTCCGGACCGCTCAGCTGGCGTCCTCCGTCGAGAGCCCCCGCATGCGCAGATAGTTCTCGACCGATGCCGGGCGGCCCAGAAAATCGGCAACCAGGTCATCAGCGTCACGGGTGCCGTTGGGTTCCAGGATTGCCCGACGGTACGCGGCCCCGACCTCGGGTGAATTGATCCCTTCGGTCAGGAAGCGACCCCACATGTCGTCACCGATCACCTCGGCCCACAGGTAGCCGTAGTAGCCCGCGTCGTAGCCGCCCATCAGGTGTCCGAACGACGCCAGCGAGAACGTGCCTTCGGGGAAGGGGAGCCCCATCACGGTGAACGTGTCGCGCAGGGCGCGGTCCATGTCAATCGGCTCGCTGCTCCCGTGAATTGCCAGGTCCACCGCGCCAAAGGAAACCTGCCGCGCGCCACGCAGTCCGACGTTGAGGTATCGGCTGCCGACCATCTTGTCCACCAGCTCGGCAGGGATCGGTTCGCCGGTCTGCCAATGGCGAGCGAAGCCTGCGAGCACCGATGGCTGCCAGGTCCAGTGCTCCATGATCTGGGACGGCGCCTCGACAAAGTCCCACTCCGTCTCGGCCCCGCTGAAGCGCGCGAACTCGGCGCGGGTCAGGCTCATGTGCAGGATGTGCCCGAACTCGTGGAAGAGGGTCTCGGTTTCGCCATGCGGGCCGTGTGTGAGCAGGCTTGGCCGGTCCGCGCTCGGCGGCGTGAGATTGGCCACGATGGCGTTGACCGGCGTTTGGTAGGTGCCGTCCGCGTGCCGGTGTCCCACCACCAGCGGAAATGCTGCGGCGTGGTAGTACTTCCCCTCGCGCGGGAACAGGTCTGCGTAGAAGTGCGCCAACAGCTCACCGCTGGCGCGGTCGCGAATTTCGTACAGGGTGACCGATGGATGCCAGGCATTGGTCGGCTCCACCTGGCGGTACTCCAGGCCCAGCACGTTGCCGGTCAGCTCGAACAGGCCGGCCATGACCGATGGCAGCGGGAGGTACTGGCTCACCTCCTCCTGGTCGACGCCGTGCTGCTCACGGGACTGGCGGTTGTCGTAGTAGGTCCAGTCCCAGTACTGAATCGGTCCGGTGATGCCGTCCTGGGCGGCCATCTCCTGGAGTCCCGCCACCTCGCGCCGGGAGGCCGCTTCGAGGGGCGGCACGATCTGGTCGTAGAAGGCGCGCACCCGTTCGGGGTTGCCGGCCATCTTGACCTCCATGGCGTGATGCGCCCAGGTCGGCTCGCCGAACAGGACTGCGATGCGCTGGCGGGCCTGGAGTGCCTCCTCCAGCAGCAGCCGGTTGGTGGGCACCGCCTGGTTCCACGAGCGCCGCAGCAACTTCTCTCTCAGGTCCCGGTTGCGCGCCTGGGCCATGAAGGGGGTGATCTCCGGACCCTTGATGCCGACCTTGTAGGTTCCCGGCAGGCTCCCCGGCTCGAGCCGCTCGATGTAGCTCTCCGGCAGCCCCTCAAGCCCGGCACGATCAACCTGGATCCCTTCCTGGTCGTCGTTGATGTTTCTTGCGAACGCGACCTCCAGCTCCACGAGCCGGTTTCTCAGTTGCTCCAGTTCTGTCCGCGCCTCAAGGGTGAGCTCCTGGCCGGCGCGCCGGAAATCTCGCAGCCAGCGGTCAACCAGCCGCCGTCGCTCGCCCTGCAGATCTGCCGCCTCGGCGCCGTCGGCGAAGGCCCGTACGGCGCCGTAGATCTCGGGGCGGAAGTGGAGGCCCACCTTCCACTTGCTGATCAGCTCCTCCGCGGCCTGTCCGGCGTCGCGCACGGCAGAATCAGTGTGCACGTAGGTCATGAAGGCGCTGCGGCCGTAGCCCACGGCAACTGCCGCGCCGGCCAGTTCCAGGGGGACCATGGTGGCGTCGAACGAGGGCGCTGCGACCGATGCGACGGCGCGGGCGATCAGCTCTTCGGCGCTGGCCAGGGCGGCCTCGACCTCGGTGTGGACGGATGCGACGGTGACGGGGGTGTAGTCGTACAGCATCGCCGGGCATGGTACAGGCCGCGGTCGAAACCTAGGCGCTGCCCGCCGTCAGCGCCTACCGCGGCGACCGGATCGGTCTGTCGCATCTCGTACAGGCGCCCGCTTTCGATGTATACCTCCGGTAGTACATCAGCACCGAACTCTGTTGCTGAGGGGCATCACGGGTGGGCTTACTACTCCTGGTAGTGACTTATTACCGCAACTGCCGCTTCCGGGGTCAATCGGCGCTGTCGTACTACCGAGGGTAGTAGTGCGAGAGGCCCCGGAACGTGACGGCCGGACCGCAAGTGGCGATCAGATCCCTAGAGGACGCTTGTCGCCTCCACCGATCTTCGGTTGAGGACCGCAAACTCCGCCCCGAACTTGATGCCGCGGTCGACCATCGACCGGACACGCACGTCGGTCAGCGGAATCCACCGCGGTTCCGCAGCCAACAGGTACGCGTTCGGCTCGACCCCGGGGTGGATGAAGAACGTCCCGGTGATGAGGTGCGCATCGGTCACCGCCATCAGGCGATAGCTCGCCTTCTGGACCGCCACGTCATCGGAGGCTGCGGGTGGAACGTAGCCGGAGTGGTCGATCACCAGCGAGATGGCGTCAGCGCGCACGTCGAGCGCCGGCACGCCATCGGCCGTCGGTTGACCGGTTCGGTTCAGGACCACGGCATCGGCCAGTGTCAGGGTCTGGTCATGAAAATTGAGCAGGTCGGAGAGGCGTAGGTAGGGGCCGAGCTTGACGGTGCCGCCAAATCGCACATGAGGGCCGATTAACTCGACCGCCAGGGCCGGGCCGCTCTGCGATCCTGACTGGAAGGAGAAGTCGTTGTTTGACAGCACGATGAGGACCTCTCGCGGTTTCCAGCAGCATACGGCGTGGCAGCCGTTGCGCACGGGCCATCGTGACCGGCGGGCGCGGCCGTGACCCTTGCTAGATTCACGCCCGATGACCGCCATGTACCGCAGTTGCAAGCCGAGGCCG
>JAYUGK010000315.1:0-3045 GCA_043738415.1 Chloroflexota bacterium
GGCGCCGCCGCTTCGACGTCGGGTTCCGGCGCGGTCCAGGCGACCGGCGCAGCGGCAGGCTGGCCGGGGAGTCGCAGGTCCAGGCGAGACTCAAGCAGCTCAACGCGGGACCGCAGTCCAGCCACCTCGCCGCGCGCCTCGCCAAGGGCCAGCAGGGCCTGTCCGTACCGCTCGGTCAGGTTGCGAAACTCGGTCAGCAGCTCCCGAAACGCGCTCGCCTCCGGGCCACCGTTGGAACCGCCGTTGCCGTTCGATCGAGGCGACGGCTCGTGGGTCGCAACCATCGGCTCGGTGCGAGCTTTGAGGTGGACCCGCATCGAGTCGCCTTCGGGTGTCCCGGAGATCACGCCACGCGCCAGGAGCTCCCAGACGCGCCCTTCCGGGACGCCGAGAGCGGAGGCCGCCTCCTGGACCGTGTAGCCGTCGATCACGTTGCATCCAATGGTACGCGGCGCAGGGCGCGGCGGCGACGATCCTGACCGGTATCATCGCCCCTCGATGAGCAGCCCCATCCATGTGCCGACCCTGCCCGGCCATGACTTTCTCCTGCCGCCGGGCCTCGAAGGGCTTCGCGAGCTGGCATACAACCTGTGGTGGAGCTGGAATCCCCGGGCGGGTGCCCTCTTTGCGCGGATCGACTCGGCCGCCTGGTCGCGCCATCGGAGCCCCATCCCGGTGCTCGCCGCGGTCCCACCGGGTCGCTGGTCAGAGCTGGTCGCCGACGAGGACTTCATGGTCGACGCCAGCCGCCTGCTCGACGAGTTCGATCGCTACCTGCGCAACGGCTCCGACTCGTGGTACCGCCGAGCCACCAGCACCGATCCGGCCGCGGAGCTGCGCGGTCCGGTCGCCTACTTCTGCGCCGAGTTCGGCCTCCACGAATCGATGCAGATCTACTCCGGCGGACTCGGCATCCTGGCCGGCGATCACTGCAAGTCGGCATCCGATGCGGCGCTCCCCTTCGTGGCGGTGGGGCTCCTCTACCGCCGCGGCTACTTTCGCCAGCAGATCGACGCCGATGGCCACCAGGAGCACGCCCAGCCCGACCTCGACCCGGCCATGCTGCCGCTGCGCCGGGCGCGCGGACGCGACGGCTCAGCGCTCCAGGTGAGCGTCGAGCTTCCGGGACGCAAGGTGTTCGCCGCGGTCTGGGTGGCCCAGATCGGGCGCGTCCCGCTGCGGCTGCTCGACACCGCCGTCCCCGCCAACGACGGCGCGGATCGCCCGATCACCCACATCCTCTACGTCCGCGGCCGCGAGATGCGCCTCTGCCAGGAGCTGATCCTGGGGGTCGGTGGCGTCCGAGCGCTGCGGGGCCTGGGGATCGAACCTGCGGCCTGGCACCTCAACGAGGGGCATTCGGCATTCCTGCTGCTGGAGCGCGCTCGAGAATTGCTCGGCAGCGAGCCGACGCTCGACCCCGCCGAGGCGCTGCGTCGCGTCGGCCGCGATGCGGTCTTCACCATCCACACGCCGGTGCCGGCCGGTAACGAGCTGTTCGCGCGAGAGCTCGCGACGGCGCTGCTCGCGCCATGGCTGATCGCCACCGGGATGCCGGCAGCGGACCTCATGGAGCTGGGACGCGGCGTCGGCGACGAGGCCGATCCCCCGTTCGACATGACCGCCCTCGTGCTGCGCCACGCAACTGCTGCCAACGCGGTCAGTCGGCTGCACGCCGCGACCGCCACCGAGACCTGGCGGCCGGTGGCAGGCCACGTGATCGAGCCGATCACCAACGGGGTGCACGTCGCAACCTGGCTGGGACGGCCGATGCGCCGCTTCCTGGAGCGCTCGATCGGGCAATCGCTTGCTGCCGACCTGGCCGGACCGGAGGCCTTCGAAGGGCTGGGCGCGGTGAGCGGCGCCGACCTGTGGGGGGCGCATCGGCAGCAGAAGCGGGAGCTGCTCGAGTTCATGCGACGACGCCTGGTGCGCCAATTCGCGCGCCATGGCGAGTCGCCCGAAGTGCTGCGGGAGATGCACACCGCCTTCGACCCTGAGACGCTCACGATCGGCTTCGCGCGACGCTTCGCCACCTACAAGCGCGCCGACCTGCTCTTCCACGACGAAGCCCGCCTCGCCCGCCTGCTGGCCGATCCGGCTCGACCGGTGCAGGTCCTGCTGGCCGGAAAGGCCCACCCCGCGGATCGGGCCGGGCAGAAGGTGATCCAGCGCATCTTCGGCCTCACCCGCTCGGCGCCTCTGCGCGGCCGGGTCTTCATCCTGGAGGACTACGACATGCGCGTTGCGCGCTTCATGATCAGTGGCGTCGACGTGTGGCTGAACAACCCGCGACGCCCCCTCGAGGCGTCAGGCACCTCGGGCATGAAGGCGGCGATCAACGCGATCCCGTCCCTCAGCGTGCTGGACGGCTGGTGGGACGAGGGATTCAACGGGGCCAACGGCTGGGCGATCGGCGGACGCGAGTCGCTGGCCGATGAGGACGCCCAGGACGAGGCCGATGCAGCCGACCTGTACCGGATCCTGGAGGACGAAGTGGTTCCCCGCTTCTACACGCGGGACGCCGAGCAGTTGCCACAGGCCTGGATCGAGACCATGCGCGCCTCGCTGTCCGCGGCAATCTGGCAATTCAGCACCGCGCGGATGCTCGGCCAGTACGTGGAGCGCGGCTACCTGCCCGCCGCCCGGAGCGTGGAGCCGGCGCGCACCTGAGCTAGGGCAGGTAGGTCCGAGGGTTCTGCCAGATGCCGTGGTCGTTGATCGCCATGTGCAGGTGACAGCCGGTCGAGTTGCCGGTCGACCCTTCATAGCCGATCACCTGGCCGAAGGAGACGGCCTGGCCCGGCGAAACGACCACCTGCGCCTGCAGGTGCCAGTACAGGGTCAGCACGCCGAACCCGTGCCTGATGATCACGCCGTAGGCTGAATCCCACGGCCAGGACGGCTGACCCGAGGCGACCACCGTCCCGCTGCCGACCGCGCGGATCGGCGTCCCGCAACCGGCGGCGATGTCGATCGCGGTGTGGAAGTGCGGGTAGTAGACGCCGTTGTAGGTGTACGACGGTTCCAGGCGGAAGCTGGTGG
>JAYUGK010000316.1:0-3040 GCA_043738415.1 Chloroflexota bacterium
GCGGTCGCCGGAGGGACCTGGCGCAACGATCCGGAGCCGGTCCGCGACTTCATCAATGGGCTGCGCCGGGCCGGCAGGCGGCCCAGTACCCAGGCGCGCAAGGTGGCTGCCATCCGCAGCTTCTACGGATTCGCGTTGCGCGAAGGGCTGGCGCAGCGGGACGTGGCCGCGCTGCTCGACGCTCCGCGGCCGGGAAGCTACCTGCCGGATGTGTTGGCCGCCGACGAGGTGGCCTGCATTCTTGATGCTCCGGCACCCGATCAGCCGGTGGGGATTCGCGATCGCGCCATCCTGGAGCTGCTTTACGCCTGCGGCCTGCGCGTGAGCGAGCTGACCGGCCTCGACACCGACCGCCTGGATCTGCCCGGGCTGCAGGTGCGCGTCATCGGCAAGGGGAACCGCGAGCGACGGGTGCCGATGGGCGAAGAGGCGCGTGAGCGGCTGCATCGATACCTGTCCGGGCCGCGGGCGGCATGGACCGCCGGGAAGCCATCGGCCGCAGTCTTTGTCAGCCAGCGGGGAGCGCGGCTGGCGCGCGAATCGGTCTACCGGCTGGTTCGGTACTGGGCCGAGGTGGCCGGCATCAGCGCACGGGTGACGCCGCACACCTTCCGGCACAGTTTCGCGACCCATCTGCTCGAGGGGGGGGCCGATCTTCGGGTGGTCCAGACCCTGCTCGGCCATGCTAGCATCAGCACCACCCAGCTCTACACTCACCTGACCGGAGAGCGTCTCCGCGAGGTCTACACGCGGGCGCATCCACGAGCCTGACCACGAGCGGAGCATTCCGATGAGTTACGCGCGAAACCTCCTCAGCCGCGGCGAGGAGGTCGTTTTCGAGAGCCGCCAGCACTGGTTCGCCGTGCTCGGCGCCGTATGGCCGTTCGTGGTGGCGGCGATCCTTGCATTTGCCGTCCTGATCTGGCAGACCTCCCTGCCCGAGTGGCCGCTGCGCGGAATCCTCCAGGTCGTGTCGCTGCTGGTCTTGCTGTTGTCACTGGCCCGTATCGGCCTCAAGGTCTGGGCCTGGCGCAACCAGGAGTACTTTGTCACGACCCGTCGCCTGATCAAGGCTGAGGGGATCTTCAACAAGGAGATGGCCGATTCGGGCCTCGAGAAGATCAACGACGCGCACCTCACCCAAAGCTGGCTCGGGCGCATCTTTGACTTCGGCACCCTGGACATCCTGACCGCGGCGGACGAGTCGGCGGGGATCCAGGACTACGCGATGCTGGCCGATCCGATCAAGTTCAAGATCGCCATGCTCAACCAGAAGGAGCGGCTGGAGCGCCCGGACCTGGCGCCGCCGCCACGCATGCAGGGTTCCTCTGCCATGCCGTCGATGCAGCGCGCCGAGCCGATGCCGCCACGCGCCGGGTCCGATCGCGTCGCCGAGGTGCCGTTCCGGGAGCCGGCTGCGCCGCCGACACCCGCCCCGGAGCCCGCTCTTGGTCCAGCGCCTTTCGTGGCACCGGTCATGTCGGCGGGGGAGCAGCTGGCCGCCACCCTTGAGAGCCTGGCGGCCCTGCGCGACAAGGGGCTGATCACTCCCGAGGAGTACGAGGGCAAGAAGCGCGACCTGCTGGAGCGCATGTAGGTGGAGCTGCCCCGCCCCTCCCTCGCCGATGGGGTGTACGGGGCAGAACTGGAGCGGCGGGTCGACGAGGCCGCCGCGGCGATCCGCGACCGACTGGCGGTCATCCCCGAGCTTTCTGCCCCGAGCTTGGCCCTCGTCCTGGGTTCGGGACTGGGCGGTGTGGCCGAACTGCTGGACCAGGATCGCCGAGTCCGGATCCTGTACGGGGAGATCCCGAACGTACCGGGTGCCGCAGTGGCGGGACACGCCGGAGAGTTGCTGGCCGGCACGGCGGGCGGCATTCCGACACTGGTCCTTTCGGGGCGAGCGCACCCCTACGACGGATGGTCTCATCGGGAAGTGACGGTCCTGCTGCGAGCCTGCCTGAGCCTGGGAATCGAAACCGTGGTCGTCACCAATGCCGCCGGTGGCATCAACCCGTCCTTCGAGCCCGGCGACGTGATGCTGATCACCGACACGATCAACCTGTCAGGTGATAACCCCTTGCGCGGACCGAATCTCGACCGCTTCGGCCCACGGTTCCTGGCAATGACCGATCCGTTTGACGTCACGCTGCTGGCCCACGCCCGCGCCGCAGCCCGAACGGCCGGCGTCACGCTGCGGGAAGGCGTCTACCTGATGCTCTCGGGTCCGAGCTACGAAACCCGGGCCGAGCTGCGCATGCTTCGCGCGCTGGGGGCCGATGCGGTCGGCATGTCAACCGTGCCCGAGGTGATCGTGGCCCGCCACCATGGAGCCAGGGTGCTGGGCTTCAGCCTGATCAGCAACAAGGCGACTCCGGAGATGGAGGGCGAGGTGACCCACGAGGAGGTGCTGGCCATGGGACCGATCGGCGCCGCCCGCCTTCTGGCGCTCCTGCGCGAGCTGCTGCCGGGCCTGGCCTGATGCTCTTCGGCAACGCTTCGCCTCCGGTCCTGATCGCGATCGCGATCGCCCTGGTGGTGGGGATCACCTTCCACGAATTCAGCCATGCCTTCACCGCCGACCTGCTCGGCGATCACCGCCCCAGGGCGCTGGGGCGCGTCAGCCTCAACCCGCTTCGGCACCTCGACCCACTGGGCTCGCTTTTTCTGTTGATCGCCGGATTCGGCTGGGGCAAACCAGTTCCGGTCAACGCGTATGCGCTGCGACCGGGCCGCATCGGGATGACGATGGTCGCCTTCGCTGGGCCGATCGCCAACTTCGCGGTCGCGGTGCTGGCGGCGCTGCTCTTCCGCGGGCTTGATGCCGCGGGTCTGCTCGGCTTCGACTTCGGCCGCACCGCCGTCTTCTTTGTCGTCTACTTCAACTTGGCGCTGGGCTTCTTCAACCTGATCCCTATTCCGCCGCTGGACGGCTATAACGGCTGGCTGCCGCTCCTGCCGCCGCGACAGGCGTTCATCGTGCAGCGCTATGCGCAATATGGGTTCCTGGTGCTGCTCGCCCTGGTGATCTTTTCGTCCG
>JAYUGK010000317.1:0-3028 GCA_043738415.1 Chloroflexota bacterium
TCGAGGCTCGTCGCCCGGAGGCCAAACCGCCGACCGAGCGGGTCGAGAACCTGGGTCCGGACGAGGCGGTTGGCAGGATTGCCGATTGGCTCGTCGCCCGGAAGTTGATCTGATGAGCCACGACATCTACTTTCTGGCCGAATTCGCCGACGGCAAGGCAACCCGCAGTGCCCTGGAGTTGGCGGCAGGGGCGCAGCAGCTTGCCGCGTCATCCGGAGGAGCTGCAGTGGCGCTGGCCTACGGGCCCGGCGCCGCAGGCGCAGCTGCGCTTGGAGCCGCGGGCGCCGCACGGGTTGTGCTGCTCGGCGACGCGAACGTGCCGGCCATCACGCTGGCGGTGGCTGCCGGAGCCGCGTTGCGCGATGCGCCGCTCGCCCTGTTGGCTCCGGCCAGTCAGAACGGCAGGGACCTGGCCGGGGCGCTCGTCGGCCTGCTCGGTCTGCCGGCTTTTGGGCCGGTGCGAGCGGTCAGCATCGACGGGGGCCGTGTACGCACTGAACAGGGGACCCTCCAGGGGACCGTCATCACCATCAGCGAGCCGGTGGCCGACGCGCCGCAGCCCGCCGTTGTGCTGCTGCTGGCCGGCACCTTCACCCCCCTCGAGGGCGGTAGCGGAGCGGCTCCCCTGGCTGCTGCGCCGGAGGTCGACCCGGGCGCCTTCGGCCGAGCGCGCATCTCCGAGTCGCATCCGGCGGCTGCCGCGGTGGCCAACCTCGAGGAGGCAACCGTGATCGTCGCCGGCGGGCGCGGAGTGGGCAGCGCCGACGGATTTGCGCCGCTCCACGAGCTGGCCGCCGTCCTTGGCGGTGCGGTCGGCGCCAGCCGTGCCGCTGCGGACGCTGGATGGGTTCCGTACCAGCTGCAGATCGGCCAGACCGGCAAGGTGGTCAAACCCGCGCTGTACATCGGCTGCGGCATCAGCGGAGCGATCCAGCACCGGGTCGGAATGCAGACCGCCGAGAACGTGCTGGCCATCAACAAGGACCCCGATGCGCCCATCGGCGAGTTCGCCGATCTCTTCGTGGTCGGCGACCTGTTTGCCATCGTGCCGCGACTGACCGCCGAGATCCGACGTCGTAAGGAGAGCTAGCCAATGCCCATCCTCCCGCTTCGCCAGCCCGGTCACCGCAGACCGCGCGACCTGCGTGCCTATCGCAAGGATCTCGCGGATCGCACGAAGAAGATCGACCTGGAGCTCGCCGAGCTGGTGAACCTGGTGGACGCACTTCGCCGCCACGCGACCGATCTAGAAGAGGCGAGCGCGCGCCTCGATGAGGGCGAAGAGCGCCTGGACGCCGCCGCCGCGGAACTGCGGGAGCTGGTGGCTCCGCAGGAGCTGCACGCGCTGCACGCCGAGTACGAGGCGAATCTCGAACGCGCCCTGCGCGGCGTTGTCACCGCCGAGCGTGGCTGCGGCATCACGCGCCAGCGGCATCGGCCCCCGGCCGACGCGGAACCTCTGCTGTATTGGAAGCGCGGCTACCTGAACATGCTCCACGCGCAGCTGCGCATGCGGGAGCTGGTCGCCTCGCTGCTGGCCTGGTCGCCCGGGCAACCGGCCGAGGCATCGGTCGCGGCCAGAGTCCGGCGCGCCTGAGGCGCGATACGCCCATATCTTGTGGTAGGCTCCTCATCGGTACCACCACTGGTGTAGTCCGTACGGGGAACCTGCATGCGCTGTCCACGCTGCAACGAGGAAGGGACGCGAGTCATCGACTCGCGCGACCTGGAGAGCGGCGGCACGATTCGACGCAGGCGCGCGTGCGAACTGTGCTCGTATCGCTTCACCACCTACGAGCGGGCCGAGGGCGCGCGCCTCACGGTCATCAAGCGTGACGGAAGCCGTCAGGAGTTCGACCGCGGCAAGCTGCAGGCCGGCCTGCTGCGCGCGCTCGAGAAGCGCCCGGTGACGCTCGCACGCGTCGAGGAGGCGGTCGACGATATCGAGAGCGGCCTGCGTGCGCGGGGCGCACCCGAAGTGACCAGCAAGGAGGTCGGTCGCCTGGCGACCGAGGCCCTGCGTGACATCGACCAGCTGGCGTACATCCGCTTCGCATCGGTCTATCACAGCTACGAGGACATCTCGACCCTCAAGCGAGAGGTTGACCGCCTGATGAAGCAGCGAACGCCCGTGGAGAAGGGGTGATCCTCTCCGATCGGGACATCCGCGCCGAGATCGCGGCCGGCCGGATCGTGATCGACCCGTACATCCCCGAGGCGGTCCAGCCGTCGAGCGTTGACCTGCACCTCGACCGCCGGTTCCGCGTCTTCCGGAACAGTCGCTACCCGTATATCGACGTCCGCACCGATCAGCCGGAGCTGACCGAGCTGGTCGAGATCGGCGGTGACGAGCCGTTCATCCTGCACCCCGGCGAGTTCGTGCTGGGCTCAACCTTCGAACGAGTCGAACTGCCGAACGACCTGGTGGCGCGGCTGGAGGGCAAATCGAGCCTCGGCCGGCTTGGCCTGCTGATCCATTCCACCGCCGGCTACGTGGATCCCGGCTGGGAGGGCAACCTGACCCTTGAGTTGTCGAACGTCGCCAACCTGCCGATTACGCTGTACGACGGCATGAAGATCGGTCAGATCAGCTTCCAGCGCCTGTCGAGTCCGGTCGAGGTGGCGTACGGCGACGCGCGGATCGGCAGCAAGTACCGAGGCCAGCGAGACCCGACCGCCAGCCTGTACCATCGCGACTTCGAACGAGGTCGCATCCGGCGCTAGCGTCCTGCTCGTCGAGATTCTCAACCGGAGAAATCGTGCCCGAGTCCCTCTACGCCATCACTCCGTCGCGTCACGCGCGCACCTTTTCCGGTGGGGTCCGGGTGCGCGTGGTGCGGGCCGGCTGGTTTCGTCCCGATGCCGGTGGCTTCTTCGGGGTCGTCCCGCGTCCACTCTGGTCGCGCCTGGTCGAGACTGACGAGCGGGGCCGCCTGGTCTGCCGGCTGAACCTCCTGCTGATCGACGCGGGCGGAAAGCGCATCCTGGTCGAGACCGGCACCGGCAGCCGCATGGGCGACAAGGATCG
>JAYUGK010000318.1:0-3009 GCA_043738415.1 Chloroflexota bacterium
GCGCTTCGACCACCTGCCACCAGCCCAGGCCGCCTGCCACGACGGCGAACGAGAGGACGAGGTAGAACGCCAGGCGGCGGATATTGACCGCGATCACGAGCCATGCTCCCGGGCATCGGCGTCTAGCGCCGACCGATGGCTGATGGCCAGCAGCAGGCCGATCACCACGAAACTGGCCAGCAGGCTCGATCCGCCATAGCTCACGAAGGGGAAGGTGATCCCGGTTAGCGGAATCATCTTCACGTTGCCGGCAGCGATGATCAGCGTCTGCAAGCCCAGGCTGATGGTCAACCCGACTGCCAGCATGGCGGAGAAGTCGTCGCGCGCCAGCATCGCCGTTCTCAGACCGCGGAAGACGACCACCAGCGCCAGCGCCAGGAGCGCCAGGGCGCCGATCAGGCCCAGCTCCTCGGCGACCGCGGCAAAGATGAAGTCGGTCGGCAGGGCGGGGATCGGCAGGTGGCCCGAGATGGTCGGCAGCCCCTGGCCCAACCCCTCGCCGAAGAGCCCCCCGCGGCCGAACGCGTAGAGCGCCTGGACCGTCTGGTACCCCGCCCCACTGGGATCGGCGAACGGATCGATCCAGTTGTCGACGCGCACCCGGACGTGGTCGAAGAGCTGGTAGGCGGCGAACGAGCCGGCCACGAACAGGAGGAGCCCGATCAGCACGTAGCTGCGGCGGCCGGTGGCGATGAAGAGCATGGTCAGGAAGATCCCCAGGAAGAGGAGGGCGGTGCCCAGGTCGCGACTGACGACCACGATCAGCATCACGATCACGAAGATCGCCAGCATCGGGAGCAGGTAGGGCAGCGGAGGCACCCGCAACGGCCCGAATCGAGCACTCGCGCCAGCCAGCAGTGAGCGCTTTTCGGCGAGGTAACCCGCAATAAAGATCACCAGCACCAGCTTGATCGCCTCGCCGGGCTGAAAGCCGATCGGCCCCAGGTTGAGCCAGAGGCGCGCCCCGTTCACCTCTCGACCGAAAAGAAAGGTGAGCATCAGCAGCAATGCTCCGGCAAGCGCCCACGTGTACTTGTAGTGGCGCAGGATCCCGTCGTCGCGGAACCCGATGGCCACCCCCAGCATCGCGCCGACCCCGATCCCGAACCACAGCAGCTGGGTCGTGGCCATCCCAAGGTGCGCACCCAGCAGGTCGACCCCCAGCCCCTCCTGCGGCAGCCGGTTGAGCATCACCATCCCGATGCCGCCGATGGTCGCGACCGCCGGCAGCAGCAGCTGATCGCCTCGGTGGCCCGCCAGTCGAAGGGCGAGGTGCGCTCCGAGCATCAGCCCCACGTAGGCGAAGGCGAGACCCAGTGGCCCCGGATCGAGAACGCCGCTCACGGCAATGTGGGTCACCGCAAAGCCGAGCGGCACCAGCAGCACCAGCGGCAGCAGCATTCGGATCTCGACGGGCCGCCGGACCGCGCGCATCAACGTTCCAGTCGCATCCGCACCCGGCCGATCGTCAGCTCGTCGCCGAAGGAGACCGCCACCGGCCGGTCGATGCGGTGTCCGTTCACATAGGTCCCGTTGGTGCTCCCCTGGTCTTCGATGTACCAGGTGCGACCGCGAAAGGTGAGCATCGCGTGGTTGCCACTGACGAAGTCGTCCTCGACGTAGACGGTGCAATTGAGGTCGCGGCCGATCGAGTTGATCGGTCCCAGCGCGATGGCCCGGCCGATCGGCGGCTCATCTTCCGGCGACTCCAGCACCGCCAATCGCCCGATACCGGCCTGGCCGGCCAGCTGCGTCATCTCGGCCGCGCGCAGGTCGCGGAGCAGGGACCGGGAGAAGGCGAACAGGATCAGGTAGAGCAGGATCACGAAGCCGATCTGCAGCGCCAGCAGGAGGAGCCTGAGGATCTCGCCGGTCATCCACGCACCTGGAACTCGATCTCGGTCGAGCCGATCCGAATCCGATCGCCGGGCCCCAGCGCCATCTCGGTCACCTGGTCGCCGTTGACCCACGATCCGTTCCGACTCCCCAGGTCCGCCAGGCTGTAGGCGCCATGCTGCAGTTTCAGCTGGCAGTGGTGGCGGCTCACCTCGGGGTCATCGAGGATCACGTCGTTGTCGCTGGCGCGACCGATCGTGATCAGGGCCCCGCCCAGGTCGAACTGCACCGCTGGCGCGCCATCGGTGCGAACCAGCAGATACGCGCGCCGGGCCGACTCGGGCGACGCGACTTCGTGTCCCGGCAGCGCAAAGACCATCGTGTCGGTGGCGGGCACCGACTCACGTTCGGGGTCCGGCTGGTCCCCGAGGTCATCGACCACGTTGGCGGCCACCTTGACGTCGCCGCGCGAAACCCCCGGATCTGCCAGCAGGCGCACTCGAGGGCGCGCAACCAGGTGGTAACGCTCGCGCCGGGCGCGCCCCAGCGCACCGTGAGCCAGATCGTCCTGCAGGGATCCCCGGTACGACTCGAAGGAGGCGTAATCGGCCGGATTCAGGTGCAGGTCATAGTGGTTCGGCACGATCACGCCGGCATCGCCGAACTGCTTGCCGGTATCCATCGCCCGCTCAATCCGCTTTGCCAGCGAGACCGGCTGCAATGAGGCCCCGAGCCGCCCCGCCGGAGCCTCGAAGATCCGCTCGAGGAACGCCTCGAGCCGAGAGAAGATGCCCATCGGCCGATCCTAGCACGGGGCTGTCGATGCCCCGACGTCCTGCCAGAAGGAGGCGCCGCGCGGTACCAACGGCGAGGCGTGGGGTACGAATGCGCCTGTGCGGAGACCGTGGGTGCCATCGGTATACTTGGCACCCCATCGCCGCTCGCACGGAAACACCGACATCGCAACGCCAGACGCTCTGACCGAATCCTTCTGCGAACGCTGCGGCACGCGCTACGAGTTCGCCGCGCCCACGCGCCTCTCGCCGATCCGCAAGACACGCGGGTTTGTCGGAGGATTGAAGAACTACGTCATGGGACATGACTCGCTGAGCGACAGCATGGGCGACAGCATGCGGGTCCAGGAGGAGGCACTGGCTGCGGGCCAGCTCGAGG
>JAYUGK010000319.1:0-8634 GCA_043738415.1 Chloroflexota bacterium
GGTACGTCATCCAGCAGGTCGGGCTGTTCCCGCACATGACGGTGGCGGACATCGTGGGCGTCGTGCCGCGCCTGCTGCGCTGGCCCCAGGCGCGGGTCCGCGAGCGGTCGCACGAGCTGTTGGAGCTGGTCGGGCTCGACCCGGCGACGTACGCCGGCCGCTACCCCGCGGCCCTCTCCGGGGGAGAGCGGCAGCGCGTCGGGGTGGCGCGTGCCCTTGCCGCCGATCCGCCGGTGATGCTGATGGACGAGCCGTTCGGGGCGGTCGACCCGATCCTGCGCGACCGCCTGCAGAACGAGTTCCTTCGCCTGCAGGCGAAGGTGCGCAAGACGATCGTCTTCGTGACCCACGACGTCGACGAGGCGATCAAGATGGCCGACCGGATCGCCATCCTGGGGCGCGGCGGGATCCTGGCCCAGTACGACACCCCTCAGGCCATCCTGGCCGCCCCGGCGAGCGAGTTCGTCGAGCATTTCGTGGGCGCCGATCGTGGCCTGAAGCGGCTCTCACTCGGCCGCGTCGGCGACCTGCCGCTGCTGGCGCCGATCCTCGCAAGAGCGGGCGAAGCGCGGCGGGCGGTCGTACAGCGGCTCGACGCGGCGTCGGCCGACTACGCGCTGGTCACCGATGCAGCCGGCCGGCCGGCCGGCTGGGTGGGCAGGCACGACCTCACCGGAGAGGGAGTTCTGGCCGACGCGGATGCCACGCCCGGATCCGCCCCGCTCCAACCGGAATCGACCCTTCGCGACGCCCTGTCGGCGATGCTCGCGTCATCGGTTCAGCTCGGCGTGGTGGTCGACGAGCACGACGTGGTCATCGGCCTCATCAGCGTGGACGCCATTAGCGAGGTCCTTCGAGGAGCGCGGGATTCGGGCCCGTGATCGAGGGCCGACCCTTCTTCCAGCCGCAATGGATCATCGACAATCTCGACGAGATCGGGCGTCGGCTCGGCGAGCACGTGCTGATGACCGTCATCGCGGTCTCCGCCGGGTTCGCCGTCTCGTTCGGCCTGGCGCTGCTGATCCGCGGCCGGCCGCTCCTGTATGGCCCGATCATCGGCATCACCGGCACCATCTATTCGATCCCCAGCCTGGCTCTCTTCGCCCTGCTCATCCCGCTGACCGGCATCTCACTGCTGACCGCCGAGATCGCGCTGGTCGGGTACACCCTGCTGATCCTGGTCCGCAACATCGTGACCGCGCTTGAGGGTGTCTCAACGGACGTCATCCAGGCGGCCGAGGGGATGGGCTATACGTCACTCCAGCGCCTCTGGCACGTCGAGCTGCCGATCGCGCTGCCGGTGATCGTGGCCGGCATTCGGATCGCCACGGTGACCGCCGTCGGCCTGGTGGCGGTCACCACCCTGATCGGGATGGGCGGCCTGGGCTACCTGATCATCAACAGCGGCATCCGGCGCTTCTTCGCCACCTCGATCTACACCGGGGTGGCCCTCTCGGTCGCCCTGGCGGTCTTCGCCGACCTTTCCCTGCTGGCGATCCAGCGGCGGCTCACGCCGTGGGCTCAGGCACGGGAGGGCCGGGCCTGATGGAGTTCCTTGGCGAGGTCGCGGCCTGGTTCGGCGATCCGGCCAGCTGGATCGGCCGTAACGGCATTCCGATCCGCGCCTGGGAGCACGTCTCCCTGTCGGCGGCCTCGCTGGCGGTGGCCGTCGCCATCGCGTTGCCGGTCGGGCTGTTCATCGGCCATACCAATCGAGGCGCTCGAGTGACGATGGCGGTCGCCAACGTTGGCCGGGCCGTGCCCTCCATCGGCTGGCTGGGGATCGCCCTGCCGATCACCCTGGCGCTCTTCGAGCGCGGCGGGCTGGGCTTCCTGCCCTCCTTCGTGGCGCTGGTGGCGCTCGGCATTCCGCCGATCGTGACCAATACCTACGCCGGTCTGCGCGAGGTCGACGCAGAGATCCTCGAGACCGGGCGCGGGGTGGGGATGCGCGAGCTGCAGCTCCTGCGCCGCGTCGAAGTGCCGATCGCCCTGCCGGTGATCATGGCCGGCATCCGTTCCTCGGCGGTGACCATCGTGGCGACCGCCACCCTGGCCGCACTGGTCGGAGGCGGGACGCTGGGCGACTTCATCCTGCAGGGCCTCTACGTCAACGACCAGCCGCGCATCTTCGGCGCCGCGGTGCTGGTCGCCCTGCTGGGACTGGGCACTGAACTGGCATTTGGCTTCCTGCAGCGACGCTCTGTCTCGCCGGGCCTGCGACCCGAAAAGGTGCACCCCGGGGCCGCGATCTGAGGCGTCATGGCGGCTTCATCGGGCCGTCATCGGTTCCTTGCTAGACTCGCGCTGACCTGTCCGAGTCGCACGAGCGACGCAGGGAGTACACAAGGAGGACCCAATGCGGACCAACCGCATGCTCGCCCTCGGGGCGGTGGTGCTCGCGCTGACGATCAGCGCCTGCACGCCGGGTGGGGGCAGCACCAGTCCATCGGCGTCGGCTTCGGCCGGCAAGCCGACCGTCACAGTCGGCTCGGCCGGCTTCGATGAATCGGCGCTAGTCGCCGAGATTTACGCCCAGGCCCTCGAAGCTCACGGCTACACCGTGAAGCGTCACCTGGAGATCGGCGAACGGCCGGATGTGCAGGCCGCCCTTGCCAGCGACCAGGTCAACCTGGTGCCGGAGTACCTGGGAGGGCTGGGGAGTTTCCTCGGGGCGAAGATATCGTCCGATCCGCAGGCTACCTTCGAGGCCATGCAGGCCAAGCTCACCGAGAAGCAGCTGGTTGCCCTGACCTTCTCGCCCGGCACCGATGCCGACGGGTTCGTCGTTCGACAAGAGACGGCCAAAAGCCTGAGCCTGACCACCATGAGCGACCTTGCCAAGGTGGCCGATCAGCTCGTCTGGGGCCTGGCCCCCGGCTGCCCCAAGAATCCTGTGTGCGGCCCGGGGCTCAAGACCACCTACGGCATCGACATCTCGGCGCTGCAGGTGACGAGCCTGCCGCCGTGCAGTGGACAGATGGCCCAATCGCTCAACTCGAGCGCCATCGACGTGGCGCAGGTGTGCACCACCCAGCCGGACATCCAGACCTTCAACTTCGTCCTGCTCAAGGACGACAAGGCTCTGCAGCCGGCGCAGAACATCGCCCCCGTGGCACGCAAGGATCTGCTTGACGCCGCGCCGGACGACTTCGAGGCAACTCTGAACGCCGTCTCCGCCAAGCTGACCACGGCCGAGCTGACCAAGCTCAATGTCGAGGTCTCGGTGAACCAGGTGACCTTCGCCAACGCGGCTCACCAGTGGCTCGCCGACAACGGGCTGATGTAACGCCGGGCCGATAGCCTGGCGCCGATTGAGGCGGCGGTGCCTTCGGGCAGCGCCGCCTCTACACTTCCCGGCACCGATGTCCGAACACCTCGACCTGGCCGACTGGCGTCGTCGCACGGCGGCGATCTATGACGCGCTGCGGCACGACCAGCGTGCGGAGCCGGCGCGCCTTCTCCACTTCCGGGCCGCCAAGGATCGACTGTTCGCCGAGCACCCGTCGTCGCCGATCCCCGCCGACAAGCGCCGCGACTTTCGCGGGCTGGCCTACTGGCGCTACGACCCGACGCTACGCCTGGTTGCCGCACTGGAGCCAGACCCCGCCGCCCCGCCGCTCGAGGTTCCACGCTCCGGGGAAGGGCCTGTCATGCCCTACGCCCGCATCGGCTGGGTCGGCTTCAGCGTCAACGACCAGCCCTGCCGGCTCGCCGTCTACTGGCTGAACGAGTACTCCGGCGGCATCTTCATCCCATTTCGCGACACGACCAGCGGCCAGGAAACCTATGGCGGCGGACGCTACCTGTGGGACTCGGCCAAGGGGGCCGACCTGGGCTCGAGCGGCGACGACCTGCTGCTCGACTTCAACTACGCCTACCACCCGTCGTGCGTCTACGACCCGATCTGGAGCTGTCCCCTCTCGCCGCCGGAGAACCAGTTATCCGTGCGTGTCGCCGCCGGGGAACGAATGACGCGGGCGCGATGAGCGCCGACCATGATCGCCCCGGTCGCCATTGCTACAAGTGCGGCCGCGAGATCGGTCCGGACCAGACCATCTGCGATGTCTGCAACCGCGCCGGGATGGCGACCCCGTCGGCCACGCAGTACCACGGCACGATCGTGGTGGCGATCGTTGCCGGGGTGGCGATGATGGCCTTCTGGGCGAGCGTATCGCTGCGCGGCATCGGGCCATTCGGCGGCGAGGTGGTCTCGTTCCGCAGCGATCCGCCCGACGGCGTGGTCGCGACACTGCAGATCGCCAACGAGGGATCCAAGGCGGGACGCGCCAAATGCCGGATGACTGCCCGTGACGCCGGCGGGGCGACGCTGCGGGTACGTGACATCGTCTCGGCCCAGGTCGCCGCGGGCGCCTCGATCAGGTTCGAGGAGCGGATCCCCGGGCTCCCCGTGCAGCCGGCGGCGGTAGTGATCCTCTGCACCTGAGCTGAGGCTATCCTCCGATCCATGCAGGCATGGCCGCGGATCCGGCGCTGGGTATCAGTTGCCTTCTTAGCGTTCTGGCTGGCGATCGTGGCCGGAGCATTTCTCGGCTGGCCGAGGCCCAGCTACGAAGGTCCCGCCTTCCCCGACCCCGTGACCGGGCAGGCGGTGTACGACCTCGCAAACGTGATCGAACCCGATCTCGAGGCGGGCCTCGAGGCGCAGATGGACGCGATCGAGGCCCGCAGCGGCGCCGAGCTGGCGGTCTACGTACGGGTCGATCCCGGCGCCACCGAGGATTCCAATCTGGCGGCGGCTCGCGCCCTGATGGACCAGTGGGGGGTCGGTCGCAGAGGCTTCGACGACGGCCTGGTGATCATGGTCGGCCTGGAGAGCGACCTGGTCCACGGCAAGATCAGCCTGTACGGGGGGTCCGGCTTCCTGCGCGGATACCTGTCCGAGGGTGACCTGAAGGGCGTCATCGAGCAATGGATCGTGCCGGCCGCCGTGCAGCAGCAGCTCGGGGCGGGGCTGGTGGCGGCGGTCGACGTCATCGGCTCGGCGATCACCCCGGCGGCGACCGATCGGCTGAATCTGCTTCGCACCGTGAACGCCTCGCTCGGCCTGTTCGGGGCGCCCATCTCCTTGCTGCTGATTGTCGGGGTGGCGTTCCGAGCCTGGCGGCGCGCGGGGCGCGATCCGAGTGTGCTGGATTCCCCATCAATCCTGATGGCCGGCCCTCCCGCCGGCATGACGCCGCCGTTGGCCACGGTGGTGCGGCAGGGCCGCGCCAACAAGCATTCACTGAACACCGTGCTCGTCGAGCTGGCGAGCACGGGACGTCTCGCCTTCCAGAATCTCGACCGGGTCGACAAGACCAAGTCCGATGATGACCCCAATCCGCTTCTCGACCCGGCCCTCGAACTGCGTGACGACCCACCCACCGGCGGCAAGCTGGGGGGGCCGCAGCGCGAGGCGTGGGATCTCATCCGCCGCTATGCCAATGGCAGCGCCATCCTCAGCCGGGAGACGCTGTGGTACCTCAACGAGGTGCTCGGGCCGATCCGTGACTCCCTCGAGCTCGATGCGGTGCGCCTCGGCTGGTTCACGCACACCTCATCGCCGGTGATCGGTCGGTGGAGCGGGATCGGCATCGGCGAGATGCTGCTCGGCGCGCTGGGTGTGTTCGCCGGCTTCGTGATCCCCCTGTCGGGCGCCACCCTGCTGGGGGCCGCAACCGGCGTCGGAGGCCTCGTCAGCTTTGCCCTCGGACAGGCGATGTCGCAGCGGACGAAGGAGGGCGCCTATGCCGACGCCATGCTGAAGGCCTATCGGCGCACCCTCGAGAAGACCCTGGAGCGGGCGCGCACCATGGAGCAGGTGGTGGCCGATGAAACGGTGCGCATGCTGGCCGACACGCCCGACAAGGCGGTCGTCTGGGGATTTGCCCTGGGCCTGCATGCCGAGGTAGGGGCGGTCCTGCAGCGCGGCCTCGAGGATCAGCCCGCCAATGCTGCGACGAGCAGGCCCGCCTATTACCCGCTGTGGCTCGGCAACTCGCCGGGCTCGATGGCGGGGGCGGGTGGAGGCGGCATCTTCGCGGGCTCGGGCGGGATCTTCTCGGGCTCCGGGGTGCCCGATATCGGGGGCATGTTCAGCGCCATCGGCAGCGTCGGCTCATCCCCGCCCTCGTCGTCGGGCGGAGGCGGCTTCGGGGGTGGTGGCGGCGGGGGCGGGGGTGGCGCCAGCGGGAGCTTCTAGGCATCGGTTGGCGCTTGGCGCGCCGGTCGGCTATGGTTGGCCCGATGCCATACGATCGAAGACCGGACCGACGCCCTGGCGGCGGCCGACCCAGCGGCCCTGGACGTCCCACGGGCGAACGCCCCTCCTACGGCGACCGACCACCCCGTCCGCGCGCCGATTTCAACGACCGCCCCCAACGTCCGCGCGACGACTTCGCTGAGCGGCCGCCACGCGGCGACTTTGCTGAGCGGCCGCCGCGCGGCGACTTCGTCCCGCAGGCCCGTGGCCCACGTCCCGGCGGATTCGCCCCACGACCGATGGATGACGGCGGCATGTCGATTCGACTCGACCCGCGACGCCTGAACGCCCTGAAGCTGCTCGCCGCCGAGGCCGGCCTGCGCCCCGGCGAGCTGGTGACCCGCTGGGTCGAGGAGCGACTTGATGCCGCGCGGCCCGGGAGCGTCGTGCCGGTGGCCCCCGCGTCCGCGCCCGACGCGCTGCGCGGCCTGTCCGCCCGCATCGACGAGTTGGCGCGCCGGCTCGACGCACTTACTCCCGCGGGGGCGGCTGCCGAGATCAAGCCGGTGGTGATAGTGGCCGAACCGAAGCGTCGCGGGCGACCGCCGAAGGCTGCTGTCGTCCTGGCCGAAGCTGCAACCCCGACTCCGACCAAGGTGCGCAGCAGCAAGACCAAGGGCGCCGCGACCAAGGTCACCGCGACCAAGAGCGCCGCGACCAAAGGCGCCAAGGTGGCGCTGCATGATGAGATCAGCGCCGTCATCGGCGAGCGCGGCCCGCAGACCGCCGCCGAGCTGGCCGCGGCAATCGCCGAGCGAGCCAACTACCGGCAGCCACGCAGCGCCAAGCCGCTCGACGCTGCAACGGTCAGTGCTCGCGTCTCGAACCCCAAGTACCGTCCACTCTTCGTCCGCCGCGAGGGTCGCATCGGTCTCGCCGAGTAGGGAACGGTCAGACCGGGAGCGGGCTCCCGTCGCACTTGCCGCTGTGCTGGCGCAGCCGTGGCACGGCCACTACGGACAACTTCAAGGGCGCTATCTGACCGTCCCAGCCGCCACGCGGCGAATCGGCCACGGAGGCGGCCTCCCAGCGCCCATCTTGGCCGTACGACTCGCCCGGCGGCTACCGCCAGGAAGGTCCGAGGCTGAAACACATAGCCGCGCGTCTAGGCGCGGTGCGCCCTCGCCCAGGCGACCAGCGCATCGGCCTCCATGGCGTTGACGACGGACGAGGCCTGAACCCCGCAGGCGGCGGCTCGATCGCAGCCGTACGGCAACCAGGCCAGCTGGCCCGGCGCGTGTGCATCGGAATTGATGGCCACCCGGCAGCCCGCCTCGACCGCCAGCCGCAGCAGGCGCTTGGGCGGATCGAGCCGCTCGGGCCGCGCATTCACCTCGATCGCCTTGTCGAACCGGGCGGCCGCGGCGAACACGATCTCGGCATCGAAGCTCGACTCGGGGCGCTTGCGCTGGCCTGACACCATGCGGCCGGTCACGTGGCCGAGCACGTCGAGCTGCGGGTTGGCGAGCGCGCTCACCAGGCGCCGGGTCATCAGGCGGCTCTCCATGCGCAGATCCGAGTGCACGCTGCCGACCACCAGGTCGAGCCGCGAGAGGAGGTCGGGATCCTGGTCGAGTGACCCGTCCGCCAGGATGTCCACCTCGATGCCGGTCAGGATGCGAAAAGGAGCCAGCTCCTCCTTGAGCGACGCCATCTCGCGGAGCTGATCGCTGAGTCGCTCGGCCGAGAGGCCGTTGGCCACCTTGAGGCGCGGCGAGTGGTCGGTGAGCGCCATGTACGCATGCCCCAGGGCACGCGCCGTTTCCGCCATCTCGCGAATCGGCGACCCGCCGTCCGACCAGTCGGAGTGGACGTGGCCATCGCCGCGCAGCGCTTCACACAGGGCCGCGCCCAGCTCGGCGACCGGTTGGCCGCCGGTCGCCTCCAGTCGCCGCAGGTAGACCGGCTCCTCGCCCCGGACGGATTCGGTGACGGTCCGTTCGAGGACCTCGCCGATCCCCGGCAGCTCGCGCAGGGTGCCCCTCCGAGCGCGTTCCGCGGCTTCGCCCGGCGGCAGCTGCTCCAGGGAGGCTGCGGAACTGCGGAACGCCCGCATCCGGTACAACGGCTCGTTGGCGGCCTCCAGCAGAAACGCGATGCGCCGCAGGTCGGCGACCGGATCACGCCGCTCAGGCACCGCAGGTGACCGCCATCGCGAGACCCCTCACGGGATGGTCAGCAGGCGGCGCGGGTTGTCGACCGTCATCTGCACGATCTCTCCTTCGCCGACCGCGGCGGTGCGCAGGGTCGGCAGGAAATGCTGCTGGAGGTAGGTGTAGCCGAAGCCGCCGTTCGCCTTCAGCTGGCTGTTGTGGGCGACGTCCTGGCTGAGCAGAAGCTGCGTCCCGTAGCCGCGCTCGAGCAGCTCC
>JAYUGK010000320.1:0-8608 GCA_043738415.1 Chloroflexota bacterium
GACGCTCTGGCGGCCGTCGACGCACTGGTCGCTCGAGGGCTGGCCGATCCGGAGCGCCTCGGCGTGATGGGCCTGTCGTACGGAGGGTTCCTGACCCAATGGCTGATAGGCGCCAACGACCGGTTCAAGGCCGCGGTCGGCGAGAACGGGGTCAGCAACCAGGTCTCGACCTGGTCCAATTCGTACTTCGGCGTGCACTTCGACCGTCGCTGGAAGCTCGGAGATCCCCTCAGCCGGGCGGGGATGCTGCGCCTGTGGCGCTCATCGCCGCTGAGCCAGGTCGCCAGAATCAGGACCCCGCTGCTCATCCTCCAGTCCGAGGAGGACCGCATCTGCCCGGCGCCGGACAACGAGCAGCTCTTCACAGCGCTGCGCGTCCTCGGCCGCGAGACGGAGTACATCCTCTACCCGGAGGAGCATCACGAGATGAAGAACCACGGACGGCCCGATCGGCGCATTGATCGCATGGAGCGGATCCTGGCCTGGTTTGACCGATGGGTCCGGGAGCTGCCCGCCTAGCCGTTCCCCTTGCGACTCAGCCGGTCCGCCAGGCCGCCCGCGACCAGCGCCAGCCCCAGCACGATGATGCCGATCGCCCCGACCACCCGGAACGCGTCGCCGCCGAAGGCGGTGGCGAAGGCCAGGTAGGCGATCGCCGCCCCGACCGCCATGCCGGAGCCGATCCACTTGAAGGCCGGCAGGTCCGCGATCCAGCCGGCCGCGTACAGCCCCAGCCCGATCGAGAAGGGGATCACCGTCCAGAGGTAGGACCACGCGGTCCATCGGTCGTTGAGGCTGGTGTACAGCAATGCGCCGCCCACGCCCGCGAGAAAGGCACCGGGGATCACCATGCCGGCCCGCAGGCGTCGATTCGGGCCGGGGAGCGCGGCGGGAACCAGGAAGAAGGCAGAGAGCCCGACCACGATCGCCGGCCACCAGGTGAGCAACTCGTGGCTGATGCCGAGCCCGCTGAACCAGGTGCCGAGCGGCTCGCTGGCGAGCACGAGCAGCCCAATGACGAGCAGCATCAGGCCCAGCAGCAGCTCGACGGCGCGACTCATGGCCGCGAGTATAGTGCCGGCCATGCCTGCCTCCCCTCGATCGCGCCTGGCCGCGAGAGCCCACCAGTGGGCCAGCCTGTCGCTTGCCCTGCTGGTCATCGGCCCCTCGATTCTGCTCGTCTATGCCTGGGTCGAAGTCCTCAACAATCCCGGCCTGACGCTGGTTGACGGGTACGGGATCGGGCGCCTGCCGTGGACGCCCCTTGGCATCGTGGTGTCCCTGGCGGGCGGTGTCGCGGGACTCCTTTCAGGATCGGTGGCGATCGCCATCGAGGGCGGCTGGTGGCGTCGCTTGCTGCTGGTACCGGCATGGGCGGCTGCGGCGCTGTGGTGGCTGACGGCACTGGGAGTGTTGCCGTTCCCGCGCTTCGTCGGGCCCGATCCGGTCACCTTTGCCTACTCCCTGCCGACGACCGCCGCGCTCCTGGTCCTTATGCCCGCCGCCCTGGTGGCGACCCTGTCCATCGCGCCGCGCATGCCGAGCGCGCCGCGCACGCGCCTTAGCCGGGTCCACTCTCCCGAGTCGCGGTCGGGAGCGCCGCTCGACCCCTCGGACGAGGCCTCCGACGAGCTCACCCGCTGATACCACCCGGGCAAGCCGCGGGCCTGGGCTAAGCGCGCCTACATCTCCCCTTCGAAGGGCGGCTGGGGCATCCGCAGCGGCTTATCCGCGCGGTACCCGAGCAGGTAGTCGGCCTGCATCAGGGTGTGGATCTGCGAGGTTCCCTCGTAGATCACGGAGCCCTTGGAGTTGCGCAGGTAGCGCTCGACCGGGTATTCGTCGGAGTAGCCGTAGGCGCCGTGGATCTGGATCGCGTCGAGGGCACTCTGCACGGCGTGATCCGTGGAGAACCACTTGGCGAGCCCCGTCTCGCGCGTGTTGCGCTCGCCGGCGTTCTTCTTCCAACCGGCCTTGAAGACGAGCAGCCGCCCGGCCTCGATGCCGGCGTACATCCTGGAGATCATCTGTTTGACCAGCTGGTGCTCTCCGATCTCGACGCCGAAGGCCTTGCGCTCGTGGGCGTACTTGACCGAGGCATCCAGGCAGGCCTGCGCCAGGCCGACCGATCCCGCCGCGACCGTGTAGCGCCCCTGGTCGATCGCGCTCATGGCGATGCTGAAGCCCTCGCCCTCCTCGCCGACGCGGTTCGCGACCGGCACCTCGCAGTCGCTGAAGTACAGGATCCCGGTGTTCCCGGCACGCACGCCGAGCTTGCCGTGCAGCGAATCGGTGCTGAAGCCGGGGAAGCCGCGCTCGACGATGAAGGCGGTGATCCCCTTGTTGCCAGCCGCCCTGTCGACCGTGGCGAAGACCAGGAAGGTGTCCGCGGCATCGGCCAGGCTGATCCAGATCTTGCTGCCGTTGAGCAGATACCGGTCGCCGTCCCGGCGTGCCGTGGTCGACAGGTTGGCGACGTCACTCCCCACCCCGGGCTCGGTGAGGCCGAAGGAAGCCAGCTTCTCGCCCCGGGCCTGCGGGACGAGATAGCGCTGCTTCTGATCCTCGTTGGCCCACTGCAGCAGGGTCAGCGAGTTCAGTCCGGTGTGGACCGACAGCACCACGCGGAAGGCGGTATCGGCGCGCTCCATCTCCTCGCACAGCAGGGCGAAGGCGATGTAGTCCATTCCGGCCCCACCGTAGCGCTCGGGGATCGGCAGGCCCAGGAAGCCCTCCGCCCCCATCTTCTCGTAGAGGGATCGGTCGTAGGTCGACGTTGAGTCGAGCTCGTGGATGCGCGGCAGGATCTCGCGCTCGGCGAAGGCCCGCGCGGTGCGCTGCACGTCGCGCTGAGCGTCGGTCAGGGAAAAATCGATCATCGGTGCTCCGCGCAGGCGGTGGAAGGGTCGAGGCGATTCTAGCCGCCGTCGCTTTGACGGGTGAGGGGCGTTCGGCTAGCCTGAGCGGGCCGTCGAGCGGCGCATTCGGCGCGCCGGCCCATCCTTGCGGAGACCCCCGTGAACTACGGATTCTTCACCACCGGGCTGCTCACCGGCCTCCGCGAGGGGGTCGAGGCAGCGCTCATCGTCAGCATCATCCTGGCCTACCTGGCGCGCACCGGTAACGTGCGACACGTCGGCCGGATCTGGCTCGGAACCGGAGCGGCGCTGGTCCTCAGCCTGGCGGCCGGATTGGGCCTCTTCCTGACCATCGGCGAGCTGACCAGTCCGGCGGAGCAGATCTTCGAGGCCAGCACCATGCTGCTGGCCGCCACGGTGGTGACCTGGATGCTCTTCTGGATGCGTCGGACCGCCGCCAATATCCGCGGCGAGCTCCAGGCCGGCATCGACCGAGCCCTCACCGATGGCAGCCTGTGGGGCCTCTCCGCGCTGGCCTTCACCGCGGTCATCCGCGAGGGGATCGAGACGGCCCTCTTTCTGCTCGGCCAGGTGACCGCCGCGTCGCAGGCGGAGGCAGGAGCTTCAAGCACGATGGCCGGCGCGGTGGTCGGCCTGGGTGCCGCCGGCCTGATCGGCTACGGCTTCTACCGCGGGGCGCGGGTCCTCAATCTGCGGACCTTTTTCACCTGGACCGGGATCGCGCTGGTCTTCATTGCCGCGGGGCTCGTGGCCAACGCGCTGCACGAGCTGATCGAGGTGCAGATCATCGGCTTCGGCACCGGCATCGCGTTCGACATCAGCGCGCTGCTCCCGCATTCCCCGGAGAGCGGGAACGTGCTGGGCCAGCTGCTGCACGCGGTCCTTGGCTATAGCAGCTCGCCGGAGTGGACGATGCTGGTCGTGTGGATCGGCTACCTCGTCAGCGTCCTGCTGCTCTATGCGCGGCCGATGCGTCCCGACCCACCAGCGGCGCAGGCACCGGAACAGCGCCCCGCCTCAACCTGACCGACTCTCAGGCGGCGCTCGAGGTCCCCATGAAGGCGAACATCTGTCGCCACGCATCGTCGGAGGCGGCCGCGTGTTCAGCGGAGCTCCGGTCAAAGAACGAGTGGGGAGCCCCCGGATAGACCACGGTGGTGTGCTCGACCGCCGCGTCATCCATGGCCCGGTCGAACGCGCTGACCACCTCCGGTCCCAGTCCTTCGTCGGCGCCGCCCCAGATCGCCAGCACCGGGCAGCGGAAATTCGCCGTCTCGTCGACAGGGGCCGGCAGCCCGGCGCGGTTCAGGCCGACCGGCCACCCGTAGAAGCCGATCACCCCGGCCAGGCCGATCCCCGCCGCGGCCTGCAGGTAGCTGAGCCGCCCGCCAAAGCAGAAGCCGACGGTGTAGAGCCGCTCGGCCGCTCCCCCCTGTTCGGATCGCAGGTGGGCTGCGGCGGCGACGACGTCCGCGTTGAGCGTGGCGTGGCGGGCCAGGCTGACATGGGGCATGTAGTCGAAGTCGGCGTCGCGCCGGCCGGGTCCCGCCGTCCGGCTGAAGTAGTCGATGGCGATCGCCTGGACGCCCGCCTCGGCAAAGCGCAGCGCCAGCTCTTCGTAGAACGGGTGAAGCCCGCGCACGTCTGGCAGCACCACGATCCCGGCTCCACCAGGTTGGGCGGCACGAGCGCCGTAGGCCGCGACCGGCGTCCCGTCGGACGCGGTGAGGGTCAGCTCGCCGGCATCAAGGGCCGCGCCACGGATCGGCGGCAGGGGCGGACGAGCGTCGAGGTCGTAGCACATGGCGGCCGATGATACCCGCTACCGGGTCCCGGCTACCTCAAACCCAGGATCGCCACGTAGGTACCCAGGACGAGGACCGCGGCAATCAGGAGATAGGCGCTGACACGCAGCGAGGGTGAGATGCCCCTGGCCATCAGCGATCCGTCCGGGGCGCGCCACATGCCGCCCATGGTCGGCACGTTGGTAGGCGCCAGCAGCACGCCGATCAGGGCGCCCACCGCAAGTCCGCCGACATGACCGGTCCAGCTGATGGACGGCACGCTGAAGGTGATGATCAAGTTCAGCACCAGGAGGGTACCGACCCGCGAGAGCATGGCGCGGGCCTGCGGTCCCAGCAGCAGATGCCGCCTGCGCGAGATGATGAAGGCCAGGCCGAAGAGACCGAAGATGGCGCCCGATGCTCCCACTGCCGGGACACGCGGCGCGGCCAGGATGGTGAGCACGTTGCCCCCCAAAGCGCACAGCAGGTAGATGACGGCGTACTCGAGGTGGCCGTACATCTGCTCCATGATCGGACCGAAGAGCCACAGCGCATACATGTTGAAGCCGATGTGCAGGATCCCCAGGTGCAGGAACGCGCCGGTGATCAGGCGCCACCACTCGCCGTCGGCGACAGACGGCCCATAGACCGCCCCCGCTTCGACCAGCGGCCCCGCGCCTCCGAAGAGTGAAAACCCTGATCCGCCGGAAAGCGCACCGTCGACCAGGAAGACGGCGAGGACGATGGCCACGATCCCCCAGGTCACCCAGGCCTGGTAGCTGGCATAGGCACCGCGAGCCCGATTGAACTGGCGGCGCGCGGCGAAATCGTGCCCGGTCTCCTTGAGGAGCCAGGCGATCCGATTGGCGATCGCGCCCCGCTCGTCGGGCGGCGCGCGGTGATCGGCCTCGCGGTAGGCGGCGACGGCTTCCTCTAGGTGTCCGTCGCGGACCTCCTGTTCGGCTACGGAGCGCCAGCCGAGCCAGGCGGTCGATCCCCCACGCTGCCCCGCCTGCCGCCAGGCGACCAGGGCTCCGGGCTCATCGTCGAGCCGGTAGCGCGCGGCTCCGATCGCCAGCCAGGCGGCTCCCGCCAGGTCGGCGTCGGGGTGGCCGGTGAGCGGGGCCAGGATGCTCAGCGCTGCGTCGATCTCGCCGGAGTCGAGGAGGCGCTGGCCCTCGGCAAGGCGCAGTCGGGGTTCGTCGTCCATGGGTCGGCGCATTATCACAGACAACGAAACGGCCGCCGAGAACTTGGCACCTCGGCGGCCGTCGCGCGCCCCCTGGCGGGGAACGGGGCCGTTCCGGCGTTAGCCGGAACGGACAGCAATGGGGGTGGCTATTTGATGCGGCGCAGGAAATCCAGCACGTCGTCGTACCGGAACCGGCGGTCGCCGCGCTTGCAGACCCGATAGAACGGGATCTCGCCGCGATCGCCGAGCCGTTTGACGGTGTTGACGTGCAGGTGAAGCATGCTGGCGACCTCGGTCGCAGTCAGCAGTCTCCCGACCTCGTTGCTGATCATCGGTGGCGGATTCCTTATCCATGCGTGGTGCCGTCTGCCTGCCCATGGTCCCCTGTGGTGGGGATCGCGCGGCTTCTGGCCGGATAGTAAGGTTGGGGTGGGCTGGGGAGCCCCGGTACTTTCGGTCCGCAGGCAGGGGTACATTCCGCACTGATGCCCGTCTACGAACGACATGTCTTCGTCTGCACCCGCGGCGAGTGGTGCCCCTCGATCGACGGCGATGGGCTGGGCGTGCATGCCGCGCTGAAGGCTGCGGTCCGAGCTGCCGGGCTGGCCGATCGGGTCCGGGTCAACCACTCCGGTTGCTTCAGCCAATGCGGCAACGGCCCGATGCTGGTGGTCTATCCCGACGCTGTCTGGTACGCGGCGGTGACGCCGGCCGATGTGGGCGAGATCATCACGAGCCACCTGGTTGACGGGAAGCCGGTCGAGCGCCTGCGCTACGACCCGCCAGAGTGCGGCTCCCACGAGCTCGAGCGGGAACCCAACGGCCGGCCGATCGGGCGGGCTGGTCGGTGGCCCGCCGGCAGCGAGTGAGCCGCGGGGAGGATTAGCGGGAGCCCTCCAGGCAGGTGCAGCCGGCCGGCCCGACCAGCGCGGCATGCGACGTTCCCGGCGGCATGACGAATCCGTCTCCCGGGTGCAGCTCAACCGGCGTCGCGTCGGGTCCGACCAGGAAGGTAATGGACCCTGCCGCGCACATCAGCACCTTGGTGAATGGGTGGCTGTGTACCCCGTAGCGATCTCCGGGTCCGTTCGACCAGACATGCGGCTCGACGCCTTCAGCACGGAGGCGCTGGGCCACGGTCGCGGCGACCGGCGCATCGTCGCGATCCCATGACAGGGCAGTGAGCGGCGGAGGGACGGATCGGTCCATGTCCTCGATCAGCGCGTGATGCCAGCCGTCTCGCCGCCGATCCGCTGCGCGAAGTAAACCGGGATCACCGACAGCGCGATGAGCACCGTCGCCACCACGTTGACGACCGGCAGCGCGTTGGGGCGCTGAATGGCGGAAAGCACCCACAGTGGCACCGTGTCGATGCCGGGTCCCGCCGTGAAGTTGGTGACAATCACCTCGTCGAAGGAGAGGGCGAAGGCGAGAAGACCGCCCGAGATGAGAGCGGTGCGCAGGGACGGCAGGAAAATGTGGCGGAAGGTCTGCCAGGTGTCCGCGCCGAGGTCCATCGACGCCTCTTCCAGGGAGCGTGACGTGCGGCGCAGTCGAGCCAGTACGTTATTGTAGGCGATCACCACGCAAAAGGTGGCGTGGCCGACGATGATGGTGAGAAGGCCAAAGTCGATCCCCAGCGTGCTGAAGGTGGCGCTCAGCGCAACGCCGGTGACCACCCCGGGCAGGGCGATCGGCAGGACCACCAGAAACGTCACCGTCTCGCGGCCGAAGAAGACGAAACGTTGCACGGCAAAGGCGGCCATGCTGCCGAGCACCAGCGCAATCGCCGTCGCTCCGCTGGCGGCCAGGATCGAGTTGACGAAAGCCTGTCGCACCGTGTCATCAGCGGCGGCACGGGCAAACCACTGGAGGGAGTAATTGACGATCGGCCACGACTGGACGCGGCTCTCGTTGAACGCATACAGCACGATCAGCACAAGCGGCAGGTAGACGAAGAGCAGGACCGCGGCGGTCGCCAGCCGCAGGCCGCCTCGGACCAGGCGTGACCCCTCCATCAGAGCGACTCGAAGGCGCCGGTGCGCCGGGCGGCCAGCAGGTAGAGCACGATGATGATCACCGGCACGGTGGCGATCGCCGCGGCGAGCGGCCGATTGGGCACTCCCAGCGTGTCGTAGATGGCGTTGCCGATCAACTTCGTGTTGGAAACCAACTGTGGGGTGATGTAGTCGCCCAGCGTGAGGCTGAAGGTGAAGATGGAGCCTGCCACCACCGCCGGCAGAACGAGCGGCAGCACCACGCGACGGAAGGTGAAGCCGGCACGCGCGCCGAGGTCGGCCGATGCCTCGAGCAGCGACCCGGGGATGCGTTCCAGACCGGCGTAGATCGGCAGCACCATGTACGGCAACCACAGGTAGGTGAAGACCAGCCACATCGCCAGCTCCCCGGTGCCCGGTCCATGCAGCCCAAGGGGCTGGAGCAGCCAGTTGATCACCCCGTTGCCGAGCAGCATGGTGCGCCACGCGTAGACCTTGACCAGGTAGCTCGCCCACAAGGGCATCAGCAGCGCCACCACCAGGAGCCCGCGCGTGCGACGCGACGCGATGCGTGCCATGTAGTAGGCCACGGGAAAGGCGAGGATCGCGCAGGTGGCCGTCACGGCGAGCGCCATCAGGAGGGTACGCAGAGCCAGGGTGCGATAGACCTCGGTGCCGAATAGCGTCGCGAAATTTGCAAGGGTTGGCTGGACGAGGACCTTGCCGGTGAACGAATCAAGTCGCCAGAAGGCATTG
>JAYUGK010000321.1:0-2990 GCA_043738415.1 Chloroflexota bacterium
CAGGAGCGAACCATCAGGTGGTCTGCCGGCTCCGACCGTCCATCAGGAACATGGCGAAGCCGATCAGGAACAAGACGTCGAGTGCCCCGAAGACCAGGAAGACCGGGTGCAGCAGCTGCCCGATCGCCAGGTAGTAGAAGGCGAGCCCGGAGAAGGCGATCTTGTAGACCAGGCCGGTCTTGACGATGCCGTGGTTGCCATCGGGGTCCTGGTAGACGAACCAGTAGCCGATGCCCTGCACAAAGACAAAGGCCGCCGTCAGGTGGATGTAGGCGGTGTTGTTGGGCAGCGCGATGCCGAGGGCGTCCCACAGCGGGCCGTAGAGGAAGAAGAACGCCGCCCCCAGCACGATGTCGTAGAGGGCCGCCACGAGGAAGAAGGTCTTGTACTTGCTCATGCGCTTTTCCTTTCTGCCCGGGCCTGTCGCAGGAAGCGCTTGCGGTGCGCTGAGAACGCCTCGCGCCGCGCCTTGCGTTGGTCATCGGTGTACAGCCGACGACCGAGTTCCACCAGCTCCCATTGAAGAGTTTCCGCTGACATGTGCTTGGGCACGAAGTTGACGTCGAACATGGAGCAGCGCTCCCAGGCCTCCGGCTCCAGCAACCGGCCCTCGGCCAGCAGCCGATCGTAGAGCGGCGTGCCGGGAAAAGGCGTCAGCACGGTGATCTGCACGTCGAACAGGCCGCTCTCGGTGACGAATTTCGCCACCGCGTCAAACTCATCGGGGCCGTCGCCGTCCAATCCCAGCACGAAGCAGCCGTTGACGGCCACCCCGTGCCCCTGGATGCGCTCAATTGACGCCTTGTACTGGTCAAAGCGTCCCTGCTTCCAGTTCCTGCGCAGCTCCACCCCGGCCAGGCCGGCCTTGGTCGGGCTTTCGAGGCCGATGAGCACCTCGGCACAGCCCGATTCGCGCAGCAGCGACAGCATCTCGGGGTCATCGGCCACCGAGATATCGGTCTCGGTGAAGTAACGGATGTGCTCCTTTGCCAGCGCGCGCAGTAGATCCTTGCTATGACGCCGATTGACAAAGGTGTTGTCGTCGGCGAACTCGATGAACGGCGCCGACCAGAGCTTCCGAATCTCGCGGATCTCGGCAATCACCCTGGCCACCGGCTTGGTCTTGTACATCGGCGTCAGGCGGATGGATGCGGCGCAGAACTCGCAGCGCCACGGGCAGCCGCGCTGGGTCTGCACCGTGATCCGGTTGTATTTCTCGACATCGAGCAGGTCGAAGCGCGGCATCGGCGCATTCGCCAGGTCGAACTCGCGCCCGTTGGCCGCGTAGCGCTGCTTCAGCGGCGTGCCATTTCCGAGGTCCTCGAGCAGGTCCGCCCAGCCGATCTCCCCTTCGCCGATGACGATCGCGTCCGCGTGCTGCGCCGCCTCCTCCGGCCGCGCGGTGACGTGCAGGCCGCCGAGCACGGTGCGGACGCCGAGCGCGCGATATCGGTCCGACACCTCGTACGCATCGCGGATCTGCGCCGTGTAGCTGGCGATGGCCGCCACGTCGCAGGTGGGGAGCTCGCCGGCGAGTTTGAGGTCCGCGATCTCGTGGTAGCTGATCTCAAAGCCGTCCGGGGTCATGCCGGCCAGGGTCAGCAGGGCGAGGCTGGGCAGTGAGGCGATCACCTTGCTGCGCTCCAGGAAGCCGGGCAGGGTCAGGCCGACCTTGACCAGCTCCGGGTTTGCGGCCCTTACGCCGCTCATGGCGATGAATGCGATGTGCATGGACTCGATCCTAAACGAGCAGGACTACGGCGATCCTGCGGTTGCGCCGTTTGTGCAGCACAGCCGCACGACCGCACAGTTGCACAGTTGCACAAGCAGCGCTGATGGCACGGGACGGGAGCCGGGCTCCGGCGCCAGACTGGGCCCGCTTACGCTGGGCGTACATAACGGCCACGCACCCGGCTCGACGGCGTGATTTTGGGCTCGAACCTGGCCGCCGTGTTCGCTGAGCGTACGCGGGAGCCCCGAAAAGGCATGCGCGGCCGCCATCTTCGCCGTTACGTACGCTGAGCGTATACGCCGGCACGGCGCCCGGCGACGCGAGGCCGCCTGCCGCGAGGACTTGTCCCGGGGGGCGGCGGCAGGTCCGCCGTATCAGACCCGTTTGTGCAGCACAGCCGCACGACCGCACAGTTGCACAAACAGCTCTGACGGTAACGGTACGTAAGCAAGACGCGGCTCGTGGCCGCCGCGGTCCGACGCTAGCCCGGGATGAGGAGTCGTCCCGCCGCGGCGATCCGCTGCATCCACGGAAGCTCGCGCTCCAGCGTCGTCTCGGGGCCGTGGCCAGGCAGCACGCGCACCGAACCGGGGAGCTGAGTCGCCAGACGAGCCAGTGACGCGACCATGGCCGCGTCGTCGCCACCGGGCAGGTCAGTGCGGCCGTAGGAGCCGGCGAAGAGCACGTCCCCGGACAACAGCAGGGCCGACCGCTCCTCGTACAGGCAGACCGATCCCTCGGTATGCCCCGGTGTGTGCAGCACGTCGAAGACCAGGTCGCCGATCCGCACCTGCTCCCCCTCGCGCAGGTCCACAGTGGCCACCGCGGACTCAATGGTGAAGCCGTAGTTGTTGCGGCCGTCGAGCCGATACGCGTCATCGGGATGGATGGCGAGCGGCGCGCCCGACGCTTGCATCAGGGGAGCGTTGTCGAAGATGTGATCGATGTGCCCGTGCGAGTCGGCGATCAGGTGCAGCCGCAGCCCATTGGCCGCAACACGCTCCATGAGAGAAGCGGCAGCGCCCATGCCGGGATCGACGACCAGGGCATCGGGAGAGCGGCCGTCCCAGACCAGGTACGCGTTGGTCTGCCATGGCCCAAACGCCCCCACCTCCAAGTGGGGGTGGTCCGATGCGGTGGCGCGTGCGAGCGCCGGCTCGGTCACTGCTCGGAGGCGCCGGCGGGGCCGGGCAGGCCGCGAGGAGGAGCCACCAGCACCAGGCCGAAGATGCGGGCCAGCTCATCGGCCATGCGGTCC
>JAYUGK010000322.1:0-2990 GCA_043738415.1 Chloroflexota bacterium
GTCTGGTCATCCTGGTCGGGGTTCTGCTCGCCGTGGTGGCATTCGTCGGGATCATTGTGCTGCTCAACGGCAAAGACAACACCGCCCCCGCGGCGGCCAAGACGGTGACCGTCATGATCGCAAAGGCGGATATCACCATTGGCGAATCGGTCACGCCCGACAAGGTCGAGGCCAAGGAGGTCGCCCTGGACGCTGTGCTCGGGACCCGGATCGCCAGCGCGACCCAGCTGACCGGCGTGCCATCCCTGTACAGCATCCCCAAGGGTGCGCAGGTGAGCCAGGAGGCAGTGCTCCTGACCGATAAGACGATTTGTATCGAATGTCAGCTCCAGCCCGGCGAGAAGGCGATCGCCTTCCAGGTCGACCGGGTGACCGGGCTCGACTTCCTGCTTCAGCCTGGGGACCACATCGACGTCGTGCTCGCTTCCGACGTGCAGCCTGTCCAGGAGACGCAGGACTCGCTCCTCGCGCGCAAGGGGGACAAGACCCTCCAGCCGCGCTACGAGCTGGTCAACGGGCTGAACAACTTCCGAACGGTCAAAGCGATCCTGCAGGACCGAAGGGTGCTGTACGTGAGCGCCACCCGCATCAAAAGTGTTCAGGCCGCCACGGCGACGCCGTCCCCGGGACAGGCCGCGCAGGCGCCACAGCAGGATCTCGAGGTGGTGATCATTGTCTTCGCCGGCACCGACCAGGACGCCGAGCTGATCAAGTTCGCGCAGAGCAACCTGGGTGAGCAAGGGGCGCTGACCGCCATCCTGCGCGATACGCAGGATCCGGATCACGAGGTGGTCACCACGGGCATCTCCCTGGAGCTGCTGCTCAAGACCTACGGGGTGCCGATCCCGAACCTGGTCGTCCTGCCCGCGCCGAGCGCGAACCCGTAGCCGGCCGCGTGCTTCCCATCAGCCTGCCAGGAGCTCGTCCATGATCAAGGTCCTCATCGTCGACGACATCCCGGAGACGCGCGACCACCTCTCGAAGCTGCTCGGCTTCGAGCGTGATCTCGATGTGGCCGGGACGGCCGCCTCCGGTGAGGAGGCGATCAAGCTCGCCATGGAGCTGCGACCGGACGTGATCGTGCTGGACATCAACATGCCCGGCATGGACGGGGTGGCCGCGGCGGAGATCATCTCCCAGCGGCTCTCCACCTGTCCGATCATCATGATGAGCGTCCACGGCGAGGCCGAGCAGCTGAAGCGCGCCATCTCGGCAGGAGCGCGCGAGTTCCTGGTCAAGCCTTTCAGCGGCGACGAGTTCGCCACCAGCATCCGGCGCGTGCATGAGCGTGAGGTGGCGCGCCAGGCGCAGCTGCAGGCCTCCATGCCCGGGGTCGCCGCAAACCCGACCTCCGATGACCCCGATGAGCACCAGGTGATCGCCATCTTCTCCCCGAAGGGAGGGGCTGGCCGGACCACCATCGCCACCAACCTGGCGGTCGCTCTGCGGCAGGAGACAGGCGCGCGGGTCTGCCTGGTCGACGCCAATCTGCAGTTCGGCGACGTGGGGGTCCTGCTCAACCTCAACCCCAAGAATCGCTCGATGCTCGATGCGGTCGAGCGCGGCGAGCCCGATGGCGACGTGATCGACTCGGTGGTCATCGACCACTCGACCGGAATCCGGGTGCTGCTGGCGCCGCCTTCCCCGGAGAGTGCCGATCTGGTCACCGCGCCCTACCTGCGCAAGATCGTCGACCACCTGCGGCGAACGCACGACTACGTGATCGTGGACCTCCCTTCGGGGATCACCGATCACTCGCTGACGGTGATGGACGCCGCCGATTCGATCCTGGTGCTGACAGCGCTGGAGATCACCACCATCAAGAACGTGCGCCTCTTCCTGGAGGTGGCGGACCAGCTCGAGTACGATCGATCCAAGGTCCGCCTGGTGATCAATCGAGCCGATGCCGCGCAGGGCATTCGCATCGCCGATGTGGAGGCCTCGATTCGCCGCCCGATCGACGGCACGATCGTCTCCGATGGGCGCCTGTCGGTGCTGGCGGTGAATCGCGGGGTGCCGTTCGTCGTATCCCATCCGGAGAGCGTTCTGTCGCGGGACGTGATCAAGCTGGCGCACACGCTGGCCGGCGAGGGCGAGGGCGCCCCTGACAAGCCCAACAAGCGCGGTCTCTTCGCGCGCCGATAAGAGAGGGAAGCTGCCGAGATGTCACTGCTGAAGAGGATCGAGCGCTCCCGGCCCGCCGGCGAGGGAGAGGTCGCTGTTCCGGCCGCCCCGCAGGCCCCGGTTCCAACCGAAGGTGGCACTCCGGGAACCACCGGCGGCGCCACGACCGCGGGCCATCGGCCGTTTCTGGGCGCCACGCCGGCGCGCGAGTCGTTCCGCGAGGCGAAGTTCCGCGTCCAGAACCGGTTGATCAACGAGTTGGACCCGAAGCTCGACCTGAGCAACCAGGCCGAGGTGCGCCGTCAGATCGAGGAGCTCTTCGGCAAGATCGCCGACGAGGAGGGATTGGCCCTGACCCGCGCCGAGCGCGTCAGGATGCTCGAGCAGATCACCGACGAGATCATGGGGCTCGGACCGCTCGAGCCGCTCCTGCGCGACGAGACCATTACCGAGTTGATGGTCAATGGTCCGCAGCAGGTCTACATCGAGCGGGAAGGTCGCCTGGAGCTGACCAATGTCACCTTCCAGAACGACGAGCACGTGATGAAGATCATCCAGCGCATCATCGCGCCGATCGGCCGGCGGATCGACGAGTCGAGCCCGATGGTCGACGCACGACTCGCGGACGGCTCACGCGTGAACGCCATCATCCCGCCCCTGTCGTTGATCGGGCCGGTGCTGACGATCCGCAAGTTCGCCGCCACACCATTCACCGTTGAGGACATGATCCGCTTCGGCACCGCCACTCCCGAGATGTTCGAGTTCCTCGAGGCCTGCGTGAAGGCCCGACTGAACATCTTCGTCTCCGGAGGCACGGGCTCGGGCAAGACAACCATGCTCAATATCTTGTCCTCGTTCATCCCCGA
>JAYUGK010000323.1:0-2970 GCA_043738415.1 Chloroflexota bacterium
GCGCCCGTAGCTCAGTGGATAGAGCGTTGGGTTCCGGACCCAAAGGTCGCAGGTTCGAATCCTGTCGGGCGCGCCATTGACATATATTTCCGCGGTCGACCGCGCGACCGCAGCGCGGGGACGGACACCTACTCCGGGAGAGCAAGCGCGAAACCGTGAGCGTGGGCGCCCTGGGTCTGCCGATGCGATGAGAATGACGCCATGGTGACCCGGCGACCGTCACCTGCCATGCGACGGCTTTGCGCTACTCAGCCGATTGTCTTGGCCGTTTGACGCGTGTGGTCGATGGTCGATCGCCATCGTGACGAGCGCGCCGGTCATGAGCGCCGCCACAACGCCGAACGCCAGCGTCGGGCTGACGAGCGTCCAGAGCAGACCGACGACGGCCGAGGCGATGAAGTCGCCGGCCGACTGGATCCCGGCCAGGAGCCCGAAGGCCGAGCCGCGCAGCTCGGCGGGAGCGAGGCCCGCGACCGCGGCGTTCTCGGCGGTCTCAGCAGCACCGATCCCGATCCCGGCCAGCACGAATGCCGCCCCGAGGACGACGATGTCCGATCCAGTGGCGAACGCCAGATAGGCCACGGCAAAGCAGGCCACGCCGGCAGCGAACACCGACCGTGCGCCATGGCTGTCCGCCAGCCGTCCGGCAGGTAGCGCCGCGAGCGTCGCCGCGACGTTGTAGCCGACGTACAGGGCGATCGCGATCGTCGTCGCGCCGTCTGTCCCGTGGGCAGGGGCCAGCAGCTCGGTCGTGCGAAGGATGAGCAGGGTCGCTGCGACGTTGCCGGCTTCGAAGAGGGAGACCGAGACGAGCAGCCGTCCGAGCGGTCCACGGAGGAGCGGCCGGACCACGACCCGGACCGGTGCCGTGTGCCGCTCCTTCGGACGCTGCAGGTGACGCACGGCGTAGACGATCGCGACGGCCGCCAGCAACCCCGGGATGACCGAGAGGAAGATGGCCTGGCGGAGCCCGATCAGCGCGACCAGGCCGAGGGCCACGATCGGGCCCATAACAGCACCCGCGTTGTCCATCGCTCGCTCGAACCCGTACGCGCGACCGTAGGCCGCCGGCTCCACGGCGTCCGCCAGGAGCGCGTTGCGCGATGGGCCCCGGATCCCCCGAGCCGTCCAGGCTGCCGTCCGGAAGATCGCCACCTGCCAGACGGCCGTGGAGATCCCGATCAGCGCGGACAGGATCGCGGTCAGGGTGTAACCGCCGACGGCGATCGAGCGCCTCCGACCGGAGTCGTCCGCCAGCGCACCACCGAGCACCTTGGCAACCCCGCTGAGCGCGTCGGCGATGCCCTCAATGAGCCCGAGGGCGGCGGCCGGCGCCCCAAGCACGGTCGCGAGGAAGGAGGGCAGTAAGGCGGTCGGGATCTCGTGCCCGAGATCTGACAGGAGGCTCGCGAGCCCGATCCCGCGGACACCCGGGGTCAGCCATGGTTGGCCGCTCGGTGGCCGTGCTGCGTCGGTTGCCCGATCGGATGTGCCCACCCACACCACTATATCGATTGGCGCGGCACCGCGCCCGCCTCGCGATCCTGGGTCAAGGCTCGATGCTCGGAGTTCAGTGGGTCGGCGCAGCCGCGGTCGCACGCCGAGTTGGCGTCCTCGGGCTTGGCATGTCCGATGTTGCCCCAGCCCGACTGATGCCGCCGGCTGTTCACAGGCCCGGCCGGTGCACGTTCACCACGACGTGCCGTCGGCCAGCGATTCGTCGTGGCGCTGCTCCGTCCTGGAATGAGCTTCTGACCAATTCGGGATCGATCAGGCGCTCTCGGAGGACGTCGTCAGCCAGTTGCCCGCCCCTTCGACCGGGATCCGGAAATATATGGCATCCGCGCGCTCGAATCCTGTCCGGCGCGCCACACCCCGCACCACCCGGTTGCCTGAAGCGCGGTGTTACGCAGGGAGGACCCACCAGCCATATGCTGGCCAAATGGCGCCTGCTCGAGACCAGAGCGCCACCGATAACCACGCGATGGCGTCGTGCGACGACTCATTGCCCACTCAGCGGCCGTTGGGACTTCGAGTCGAACATCCACGTTCCGAGAGCGAGATCGCTCCATCCCTGCTGGTGGGTGCGCTCCGAGAAGGTGGCCACCCGATGCCAGGAGCACGAGCCGGGCGCCATCGGTCATCATCGGTCAATGCCGGAGCTGATCAGCCGCGACCGCCTCGCCCGCGAGGCCGATGAGGAGCGCCTCTCCCCTGCCGCCACGCGATCGACCGCCAGTCGCGGCCGACGGCGACCCGAAGAGCCGGATCGCTACCGGACCTCTTTCGAGCGAGACCGCGATCGAATCATCCATTCCAAGGCCTTTCGGCGACTGAAACATAAGACGCAGGTATTCCTCAATCCGGAGGGCGACCATTTTGTCACGAGGCTCACGCACACCCTCGAGGTCGCACAGATCGCACGAGCGCTTGCCGAGGGCCTGTCCCTCAACGAGCCGCTGGCCGAGGCGATTGCGCTCGGCCACGACGTCGGTCACACGCCCTTTGGCCACACCGGCGAAGCGGCACTGTCACCCTACTTCCTGCCTGATGGCTGGCACCATGCCGCACAGAGCGTCCGGGTCTACGAGGTGCTCGAAGACCTCAACCTGAGCTGGGAGGTCCGCGATGGGATCCGCGCTCACTCATGGAAGATCGACCCTCCGCCGGCCACGCCGGAGGCGTTCTGCGTCCGCTACGCCGACCGCATCGCCTACCTGAGCCACGACGCGCTGGATGCCATCCGGGCCGGCGTGCTGGCCGGTGATTCGTTCCCGCCGGCTGTGTTGGAGCGCTTCGGCGAGCCGGGCCGCGCCTGGATCGGCGAGATGATCGAGGCGGTGATCGACCGGTCGGCGCTGGTCGGACGGGTCGAGATGGACGAGGCGACCCTGGCCGTGATGCATGAACTGCGCGACTTCATGTTCGAGAAGGTGTACTTCGATCCCTCGCTCCTGCGCGAGCAGGAGG
>JAYUGK010000324.1:0-2948 GCA_043738415.1 Chloroflexota bacterium
TGGAAGCGGGGCGGCATGTTTGACACCCTCAACCTGAACGTCGCCCTGGCGCTCTACGCCGTCCCGCTCTTCTGGCTCGGCATGATCCTGCTGATGGCCTTCGCCAGTCCTGCCGGCCTGAAGCTCTTCCCGACCGGCCACATGACGACCCCCGGCGCCGCCTTCAGCTCGCCGATCGCCCAGCTGCTCGACCTCGGCTCGCACCTGGTGCTGCCGGTGGTCACCCTGGCGCTGGGCCTGTACGCGGGCTTCGCGCTGATCATGCGATCGTCGGTGGTGGAGGCGATGGCCGAGGACTACGTCGTCACCGCGCGGGCCAAGGGGCTCCGCGAGGGCGACATCCTGCGGCGCCACGTGGTGCCGAACGCGCTGCTGCCGACCGTCACGCTGATCGCCCTGGCGCTCGGATCGATCCTGGGCGGCGCCATCGGCGTCGAGCAGGTCTTCACCTGGCCGGGCCTCGGCACGCTGACGATCGATGCCATCCAGAGCAAGGACTACCCGGTCCTGCAGGGGATCTTCCTGATCCTGACCGTCACGGTGGTCCTCGCCAACCTGCTGGCGGACGTGGTCTACGGCCTGCTCGACCCACGGGTGCGGACATGACCCGTCTGGTTCGATTCTGGCGCCTCTATCGCCGGAGCCGATCCGGGATGGTCGGCCTCGTGGTGCTAGTCGCCTTCGGCCTGATCGCCACGCTCGGGGTCTTCCTAGCCGGGCCGATCAACCTGGTGGCGACCTTCCGCCAGGGGCTCGATCCAACGCTCGAGCACCTGTTCGGGACCGATGCCCGGGGGCGGGACGTGCTCAACCTGACGATCCACGGGGCGCAGATCTCGCTGATGGTCGGGATCCTGGCGACCGTCATCGGGATCGCGGTGGGAGCCACTGTCGGCATCGTCGCCGGCTTCTTCGGCGGCCGGATCGACGGCGTGCTGATGCGCATCACCGACTTCTTCCTGGTCCTGCCGACCCTGGTGCTGGCCGTCGTGCTGGCGGCGATCCTGGGGCGCTCGCTGGTGAACGTGATCGTGGTGATCGGCATCACCTGCTGGCCGGGGACCGCGCGCGTGGTACGGGCTCAGACGCTCACCGTGCGCGAGCGCATGTTCGTCGACCGGGCGCGCGCCTACGGCGCCTCGCCGACCCGCATGATGTCGCGCCACATCCTGCCCAACGTGCTGGGGCTGATCATGGCCAATGCCACCCTCACCATCGCCGCGGCCATCTTCTTCGAGACGACCCTGTCGTTCCTGGGGCTGGGGGACCCGGACACCGTGTCGTGGGGCTCGATGCTGGAGCAGGCCTACGACTACGGCGCCGCCTCGCTCGGCAAGTGGGCCTACGTCCTGGCGCCGGGGGTCTGCGTGGTGCTGGTGATCCTGGCGTTCACCCTCATCGGGAGCGCCTTCGACGAGATCCTCAATCCGCGCCTCCGTCACCGCGAGTCCGAGGCGGAGGCGGCCGGGCCGGCAGGCGTGCGAGAAGCCGCCGGGCTCGGGGCGAGGTAGCCGGACCATGGCGCTGCTGGAGGTGCGTGACCTGGCGATTCATTTCGCCGTTCCCGGTGGCGTGGTGCGGGCGGTCGACGGGATCAGCTTCGACGTCGACGCTGGGGCCACGCTGGGCCTGGTCGGCGAATCGGGCTGTGGCAAGACGACCACGGCGCTGGGGATCTGCCGCTTGCTGCCCCAAAACGGCCGGATCGTGGGGGGCGAGGTCCGCTTTGAAGGCGACGACCTGCTGGCCCTGCGCCGCGGCGCATTCCGGCGCCGGCGCTGGCTGGATATCAGCCTCATCTTCCAGGGTGCCATGAACTCGCTCAACCCGGTCATCTCGGTCGGCGATCAGGTGGCCGAGCCGATCCTCCTCCATGAGCCGACGGTGACCCCGCGCGAGGCGCAGCGCCGCAGTCTCGAGCTGTTCGAGCTGGTCGGGATACCGCCGACGCGGGCGCGCGAATACCCGCACCAGTTCTCTGGCGGCATGCGCCAGCGGGTGATGATCGCCATGGCGCTCGCCAACCGGCCCAAGCTGGTGATCGGCGACGAGCCGACCACCGCCCTCGACGTGATGGTGCAGGCGCAGATCCTCGAATTGCTCGAACGCCTGCGGCGCGAGCTGGGGCTGGCCATGATCCTGATCACCCATGACCTGGCGGTGGTCGCCGAGACGTGCGACCGGGCGGTGGTGATGTACGCGGGGCGCCTGGCCGAGACCGGGGCGGTCGGCGGCCTGCACGATCGGCCGCTGCACCCGTATACCGAGCGCCTCATCTCGTCGGTCGCCGATATCGGAGCGGCTCGGGAGCTTGGCCCGGGGATCCCCGGGCAGCCGCCCGACCTCGCCAACCCCCCGGCCGGGTGCCGGTTCCACCCGCGCTGCGATCGGGCGATGGAGATCTGCGGGCTGGTCATCCCGGAGGAGCGCTCGTTCGGCGCCGGCCACCGGGTGGCCTGTCATGCCGTCACCAATGCCGGCATCCTGCCGCCCCCGTCTGAGGCGGGGCACGGCCGATGACCACCGAGCCGATGATCGAGCTCCGCGACATCTCCGTCCACTTCGGCACGCGGCCGACGCTCGGCCAGTTTCTGCGCTCCGCGCCGGCGGGGATCGTCCGCGCGGTCGATGGCGTCAGCCTGGCGATCGGTGCAGGCGAGGTGGTCGCCCTGGTCGGTGAGTCGGGGTCGGGCAAAACGACCACCGGGCGGGCGCTGGTCGGCCTGTCGCCGATCACCGCAGGGAGCATCCACTTCCGCGGCCAGGACGTCACGCACTTGCGCGGCGCGGCAATGCGCCGCCATCGGCGGGACGTGCAGATCATCTTCCAGGACCCCTACGAGAGCCTCGACCCCAAGCAGACGATCGGCGAGATCGTCTCCGAGCCGCTCGAGGTCCAGAAGCTCGGCACCCCCGAGGAGCGTCGCGAGCGCGTCGTGCGCTCGCTC
>JAYUGK010000325.1:0-2940 GCA_043738415.1 Chloroflexota bacterium
GCCGGAAGGAGGGAGGCGATGGCGGCACGCACCGGCTCGGCCCCCTCGATCCCGAGTAGCGTGAGGTAATCGTGCACGCGCTGGGCCGGCGTCTTTCCCTCGGCGCGCAGGCGGACGAGCACGTCGGCTTCGTGCTGCAGCGCGGGGGCGTAGTCCGCATCGGTCCGTTCGAGCTCGGCCAGCAGGCCGGGCACATGGTCGAGTCGCGGGTCCGAATAGGCCCAACGGACGAAGGAGTCGAGCACCGCGGGCTGCCGTTCGTGGTGTCGAGTGTGAAAGCCCTGGAGGTACGTCTGCCGTTCAGCCTCGCTGCGGGTCAGCGCAATTTGGGCGATCTGCCGCATCTCCGGGGTCCAGCGACGCAGTGACTCGACGAACTGGTGAAGCGTCAGGCTGCCCGCCGGTTGCGGTCGAAAGCGGTGGTCGTGGGTGGGCTGCACGGGCCCGTATACTAGCCGTCGCATGCGCCGCCTGACCTCGGGAGGCCGGCTGCCGCGCCTCATCGCTGGTGTCGCAGCCGCCCTGTTGACTCTCGCCCCGTCGCTCGCGGCGGACCGCGCCGAGGGTGCCGCCGCGTCCCTCCGCTACGGCGGCGGCGCGTACGGAACGCTGGACCCGGCATTCATCGACAGCGCGACAGATGTCCAGCTCGTGCTCCAGCTGTACGCCGGCCTGACGCGCCTCGACGAAGACGGGAACCCCTATGCCTCACTCGCCAAGTCGTGGTCGCTCAGCGACGGCGGTTCGACCTACACGTTTCACCTCCGCCCAGGTCTGACCTTCAGCGACGGAGCCTCGCTCGACGCGACCGATGTGCGCCGGTCCTGGCTGCGGGTACTCGATCCGGCAACCCACTCCACCGCTCCCGACGTGCTTGCGATCATCGAGGGCGCCGCCGAGCGACTGGCCGGCGGACCAGAGAGCGGGGTCGGGATCGAGGCGAGTGACCCATTGACGCTGGTCGTGCACCTCAAGCACCCGGCGGGCTATTTCCTGTCGATCGCGGCCACGCCCACCGCCTTCGTGACACCCCCCACGGCTGACGCTTCTCGCGACTGGCAGGCCATCGGCTCATTCGTGGGCTCTGGCCCCTACCTGGCCGATGCGATGGACGGCGCGGACCTGGTCCTCAAGGCGAATCCGCGCTACGTTGCTGGCCCGCCGCCGATCGCGGAGGTCCGCTGGGTGACTGACCTCACCGGCGACACCGCCACGGCCTTTGCCGAAAACCATCTCGACCTGGCGACCATCGGGGCTGGCAACGCAAGCTGGATCGCCTACGACCGTGACCTGGGGCCTGCCCTGCACCGGGCACCGGCGTTCGGCGTCCAGTACTTCGGCTTCGATACGACGCGCCCGCCATTCGACGATGCTCGCGTGCGTCGCGCCTTCGCGCTGGCCCTAGATCGGCCGCGGCTGGTGGCCCTGGCGGAGCCGGCGGGGGCGGTGGCAGCGTCGAGCATCGTGCCTCGCGCGCTCTGGCCGGCGGGGCTGGTCGATGACCAGAACGTGAATCTCGATGAGGCGCGGAGCATCCTCGACGGGGCTGGCTACGCCGATCGCTCGAAGTTGGGCACCATCACCGTCAATGAGACCGGCCTTGGCGTCGGGCCGGCGGTCGCCATCTGGCAGAGCGAGCTTGGGGTGGCCATCAACAGGGAGACGATGGATTTCCGCGACTACCTGCGCGTGCTGGATAGCAACGCTCCGCAGATCTTCACCATCAACTGGATCGCCGACTATCCCTCACCGTACGCCCTCTACAGCCTCCTTCTGCTGCCGGACGCGACCGGCAACTACGGTGGCTGGGATGACCCGGAGTTCATTCGCCTGCTCCAGGTCGCCTCTGCGGCGGTCGACACGTCGGCGCAAGCGGCTGCGTACCGCGCCGTTGATGTGCGGGTTGACCAGGAGGCGCCCGTCATCCCGTGGTCCTACGGCGCGAGTTGGTGGCTGGTCAGGCCGGGGCTCCGCGGGCTCGGCAACCTGACCATCGGGCTCACCGACTTCGGACGGGTCTCATGGGACAACTGAGCCGCGGCATTCCCGTCGCCCTCGCGATGGCCGCGGCCCTGCTTTCCATGGGGCCGGCGCCGGCCCTTGGGTTCACAGGGTTTGGGACCATGCAGGCCGACGCCACCTATGGCACAGAGATGACCTTCACGGTGGCCCTCTCCGGCGGAGCGCCCGACCGGCTTGACCTGCTGCTGCAATTCGAAGGCTCGGATGCCACGCTGGTCGCGCCGGTCGAGGCGAGCGGCAGAAGCGCCACGTACCGCTGGGACGCTGCGGCGCGGCCGGTGACACCCAACACGCACATCACGTACCGCTGGCGAGCCACGACGGCCGGGAAGGCAAGTCTCTCGCCCGCGGGGACGCTTGTGTACGACGACGATCGGGCGGGCCTCGATTGGCACACTGCGCGCATCGGTGCCGCCACCGTGCATTGGTACGGGAGCGCGGAAGGCCAGGCTCGCCGCTTCGGCCAGCTGACCGCCGATGCCGCCAGCGCCGCGGAGGCATTGCTCGGCCACACCCTGTCCGGCCCTATCGACATCTTCGTGTACGTGTCGCGCGACGAGTTTTTCGGCGCTCTCGGACCGGACGCGCGCGAATGGACGGGCGCGGCAACCTACCCGTGGCTGCGCACGATCTTCATGTGGCTCCAGGCCGGTTCTGCAGACTACCTCGAGAAGACGATCGTCCACGAGGTGACGCATGTGGTCTTCCGCGACGCGACCGATAACCCGTTCCATGGGCCGGCCAGTTGGTTCAACGAGGGGCTGGCCACCTGGGCCGAGCGTGGTTCGTCGGACGCGCAGCACGCAACGGTGGCGGGGGAGGCGGGGAGCGGCGGGCTGCTGGCCTTCGACGCGATCGTCGATCAGTTCCCGATCGGCGGGCAGGCGGCCGGCCTGTCGTACGCCGAGGGTGCGACGA
>JAYUGK010000326.1:0-2929 GCA_043738415.1 Chloroflexota bacterium
GCAGATCTTCGAGGGGACCAACCAGGTCCAGCGGCTGATCATCGCCCAAGAGTTGATCGAGGAGATACGGAGGTCCAGCCGATGACCACCATGACCACCGCCGACGCAGCGGATCAGATGCCGCCCCCGCCGTTGAGGGAGACGGCCGGCGAGCCGATCAGTCTGCCCGACGACGTGCGTGCCGACTCGTTGATCGCTCTCGTCCACAAGAGCGTCGTACGCTTCCCCGATAAGGAAGCCCTGCGCTGGAAGCTCCCGAAGTCTCGGCGCCAGGTCGGTGCGCCCCCGGAGGAAGAGGCGGCGGAGTGGAGCAGCACTACCTACCGACAGACCTGGGACTGGATCACCCAGGTGGCCATGGGGCTCAAGCACCTGGGGATCCGCGACGGCGACCGAATCTGCATCATGAGCCGGACGCGAGCTGCCTGGCTGGTAGCCGACCTCGGCGCCATGTCGCTCGGTGCCGTCACCTGCCCGATCTATCCATCGGTCGAGCCGAATCAGGCGGCCTACGTCATCAACAATGTCGGCGCGCGGCTGATCTTTGTCGAGAACCTGCAGCAGGCCGCCAAGATCGAGCAGGTGCGCGGCGACTGCCCGACCCTCGAATTCGTGGTGGTCATCGACGACCGCGGCAAGCTGCCCGCCGGGGCCATCAGCTTCGACGACATCTTTGACCTCGGCACTGTCGATCCAGGCGAGATTCGCGAGTGGGCCAAGGGGTGGACCGCGTTCGAGCGGGACAGGGTGGCGACCATCGTCCACACCTCGGGCACGACGGCGAACCCGAAGGGCGTGGTGCTGACCCACGGCAACATCCTGCACAACTACGAGGCGGGCATCCAGGCGGTCGACTTCAACGAGCGCGACCTGTTCCTGTCGTTCCTTCCGCTGTCGCACATGACCGAGCGGGCGGCAGGCCAGATCGTGCCGCTCGGGCGCGGCTGCACGATCGTCTACGCCGAGCCGGCCATCGAGCGCCTTGCCGCCAACATGGCCGAGGTGCGGCCGACCGTGATGGTCGCTGTCCCGCGCCTCTACGAGCGCCTCTATGCCCGGGTCACCTCCACCGTCGGGGCCGCTCCGCCGCTGCGACAGCGCATCTTCCGCTGGGCGCAGGGGCTCGGCCGCCAGCACTACCAGAACCACGTCGATGGCCGGCACGACTCGGTCTGGGTGAAGCTCCAGCTGAAGGTGGCCGATCGGCTCGTGTTCCACAAGATCCGCGAGCGCACCGGTGGCCGCGTCCGCTACTTCGTCTCCGGCGGGGCGCCTCTTTCGCGCGAGGTGGGCGAATTCTTCTATGCCATGGGGATGCTGATCCTGGAGGGCTACGGGCTGACCGAAACGGCGCCATTGCTCTCGATCAACCGCCCCGGCGACTTCAAGTTCGGCACCGTCGGCAAGCCGGTTGCCGAAACGCAGATCCGGATCGATCCGACCAACGGCGAGGTGCTGGCCCGCGGCCCCCAGGTCATGCAGGGCTACCTGAACCAGCCCGAGGAAACGGCGAAGGTCATCGATGCCGACGGCTGGTTCCATACCGGCGACATCGGCGAGCTTGATGCGGACGGTCGGATCATCATCACCGACCGCCTGAAGAACATCCTCGTGCTCGGCAACGGCAAGAACGTTGCCCCGGCACCGATGGAGATCGCGATACTGACCAGCAGATACATCGCCCAGGCCGTCGTGCTCGGCGACAACCAGCCCTACACCGGCGTGCTGATCGCCCCCGATTTCGAGCAGGTCGGCGCCTGGGCCACCACCAACGGGATCGCCGACATGCCGTCCGAGCAGCTGATCGAGGAGCGCGCCGTCCAGAAGCTGATCGAGGGCGAGGTGAAGGCCAAGCTGGAGGGATTCGCCGTCTTCGAGCGACCTCGCCGCGTGGCGCTCCTGCCGCGGCTTCTCTCGGAAGAGGAGGATGAGCTGACCCCTTCGCTCAAGGTCAAGACCCGGGTCGTCGTCAAGGCCTGGGCGGGCAAGGTCGCCCAGCTGTTCGGGGAAGAGGAGAAGACCGGCGACTGACCTCCTCCACCGACGCCCTGCAATGATCCTCGTGGCGGTACCATTCCCCGCATGACCGACGTTTTCATCCTCTCCGCCGCCCGAACCCCGATCGGCAAGTTCGGTGGTGGACTGTCAACTGTACCGGCCACCAGGCTGGGCGCCGTCGCCATCCGCGCCGCCGTGAAGCGGTCAGGGATCGACCCGCGGCGCGTGGACGAGGCGATCATGGGCCAGGTGCTCCAGGCCGGCGCCGGCCAGGCACCTGCCCGCCAGGCCGCCCTGGGGGCCGGGCTGCCCGACGGCGTTTCCGCCACCACCATCAACAAGGTCTGTGGCTCCGGTCTCAAGGCGGTGATGATCGGCGCAGCGGCCATCCGGGCCGGTGACGCGGAGCTGATCGTAGCCGGCGGCATGGAGAACATGAACCTGGGGCCCTACCTGCTCACCGGGGCGCGCGCCGGCTACCGGCTGGGCAACGCCGAGCTGGTCGACTCGACGGTGCACGACGGCCTGTGGTGCGCCATCTGCGACGTGCACATGGGCCTCCACGCCGAGCGGGTGGCGGCCAAGCACGAGGTCAGTCGCGCTGCCCAGGACGAGTTCTCGGTGCGCTCCCACCAGCGGGCGCTGGCCGCCATCGCCCAGGGTCGCTTCGCCGACGAGATCGTGGCGGTCGAGGTGCCAGGCAAGAAGGGTCCGACCATCGTCGACACCGATGAGAATCCCCGTGCCGACACCTCGCTCGAAGCGCTCGCCCGGCTCAAGCCTGCCTTCCAGCCCGATGGTGGCACCGTCACGGCCGGCAACGCCCCGGGCATCACCGACGGCGCCGCAGCGCTCGTGCTCGCCTCGTCCGATGCGGTGGCGCGTGATGGCCTGGCCCCGATCGCGCGGATCATCGGCTACACGCAGGCCG
>JAYUGK010000327.1:0-8382 GCA_043738415.1 Chloroflexota bacterium
CAACACCACCGAGACCGGCGAGTGGAACGCCTGCGTCGACCCCGAGGCGGCCGAGGCCTGCCTGGCCGCCGGCGCCATCTCGCGCATCTTTCCGCTGGATGCCACGCAGGGCGTGATCTTCACGCTGGAAGACCTCGACCGGCTGCCGGACACGTATCTTGCCAGCGTGGTGCGCGACGCGGTGCGCTTCTATGTCGCCTTCCACCGGCAGGCCGACGGGATCGACGGCTGCTACCTGCACGACCCGGTGACCCTCATCGGCTCGCTCCTGCGTCCGGACCTGGTGACCGAGACGACGAGCGAGCGTCTCGCCTGCGAGACCGGCGCGGACCCCCACCTCGCGGGGTCGCTCTACCGATCAACCGATGCCGATCGCCTGCCGGTCGAGGTCGCGCTGGCCGTGAATGCGGACGGTATGAAAGAGGAGCTGCTGGCGCGCCTGGCGCGCGCCGTCTCCACAGCCACGCCCTAGAGACTCCAAGGAGGTTCGCGAGATGGACACTGCACGCTGGACCCGGGCCGGGATCGGCCTAGCTGCCGGCGCGGCGCTGGGCGTCGTCCTGTTCGCGTCCGGGCAAGCCTGGCCGCTTGCCGCGGCGGTCGGCGCAATCGTGGCCGACCTGGTCTATGCCCTGCTCGATCGGATGCAGACCGGCAGTTGGGGATCGCTGCGTGTGGCGATCGGGTTGGTCGCCTTCGCCGCGGCCACCTATGTCGGCATCATCGCTTTCGGCAATTTCGGCGACCCCACCGCGGTCGATCCGAACACGTTTGCCAACACCAAGGCGGCGAACTCCTGGGCGCTGATCCTGACGGTGGCGATGGTGATCGGCGCGGTCGTCACCTTCGGCCTGGAACTGCTGCAGACCGGTCGCCTCGATTCGCTGGCCCGCCAGTTCACCACCCGGACCTACCTGTTGATGGCGGTCGGCATCGGCGTCAACGTGATCCTGGGCCAGACCGTCGCGTCGGCGCTCAAGATCCCGATCTACCTCGACTCGATCGGCACCATCCTGGTGGGCGTGCTGTGTGGCCCGATCGCCGGCGCATTGACCGGCGGGCTCGGCAACGTGCTGTGGTCGTACGTCATCCCGCCACCCTTCCAGTACCAGCCGGCGGCTGCCTTCGCCATCACCGCGGTGGCGATCGGGGTCATCGCCGGCTTCGCTGGACGTGCCGGATTCCTGCGCCCGCGCCCGAACCGTTCCACCGGCGAACTGCTGGTCGGGGGCGCCGTCACGGTCGGCCTCGTCGGGGGCCTGGGGTGGGCGGCATCGGTGGCCTATACCAAAATCTTCGCGACCGATATCAACCTCTTCCCTGACCCGGCAAAGGTGGATACGCTCTTCCTGGTGCTCGGCTACCTGGCCCTGGGCCTGGTGGTGCTGGCCGTGGTCGGCCTCTTCGCACTGCTGCTGGTGCGCCGCGACCTGACCGCTGCCTATGTGGTCGTGGCGGGCGTCTTCACCGGCATCGTGGCGGCGCTCATCAGCGCTCCGATCGCGGCCGGCGTCTTCGGTGGCGTGACGGCTTCGGGGACCGATTTCCTGGTGGCTGCCTTCCGCCAGGCCGGGCTGGACGTGCAGGCAGCGACCACCGGCCAGGGTCTGATCAGCGACCCGATCGACAAGGTCACCACCTTCTTCACCGTCTACCTGATCCTGGGCGCCCTCGCCAACCGGTTCAAGGCTCGGTTCCCCCAGGGAGAGCAGGTGCTCGAGGAGGCGTCCGCCTGACCGATCGCGTCCCGCCGTTCCTCGGGACGCCGGGGCCGAGCTTTGTCCATCGCCTGAATCCGCTCACCAAGCTGGTCCTGGCGGCGGTCACCACCGTGCTTGCGGTTGCCCTCGGCGGTCTCGCGGGGCCAGCGGTCCTGGTTGGGATCGCGGTGCTGCTGCCGGCGGTGGCCGGGCGCATCCTCGGCCGTCTGCTGCGCACCTCGCTGCTGCTGACGCTGCCGATCGCCCTAAGTGTGCTGATCGTCAACCTGTTCTTCTTCCCGGCCGGCCAGCAGGTCCTCTTCTCAGTCGGGCCGATCCGCGGCACCGCCGAAGGCCTCGCCTTCGCCCTCGAAACACTTGCCCGCATTGGAGCGATCAGCGGGGCCATCACGCTCTTTTACCTGACCACGACCCCATCGGAGCTGGTGCTCGACCTGGAGCGCCGCGGCGTATCGCCCCGGATCGCCTTCGTGGCGCTGGCCTCGGTGCAGACGGTGCCCGCCATGGTCGATCGGGCGGCCACCATCACCGCCGCCCAACGGGCGCGTGGGCTCGACACCGAGGGCTCGCTCTGGCGGAGGCTGCGCGGCGTGCTGCCGCTGGCGGGTCCGGTCCTGCTCGGCTCCATTGCCCAGGTCGAGGAGCGAACCATGGCCCTCGAGGCACGAGGCTTCACGCGGCCCGGCCGACGAACGCTGCTCTGGCAGCCCCCGGATTCCGCCGTTCAACGGGTCGCGCGCTGGGTCCTGATCGCGCTGCTGCCGGGCCTGTTCGTGGCGCGCACCACCGGCTGGCTGTGAGCCGATGCTGAGCCTTCAGCGGGTGACCTATCGCTACGCGGGGGCGCGGGCGCCCTCCCTGCATGATGTCAGCCTTGAGCTGGGCGCCGGCGAGGTGCTGGGCGTGGTCGGCGCGTCTGAGGCGGGCAAGTCGACTCTCTGCCTGGTGGCGTCCGGGCTCGCCCCGCGCACCGTTGGCGGGACGCTCAGCGGACAGCTATTGCTGGATGGTGCCGATACGGTTGCCCTCCCCATGCATCGGCTGGCAGAGCGGATCGGGATCGCGTTTGCCAACCCCGTCAACGGGCTCTCCGGCGTAGCGGGGACGGTCTACGAGGAGATTGCCTTTGGCCCCATGAACCTGGGGCTGCCGCGCGGCGAGGTGATCGCGCGGACCGAGGAGAGCCTCGGCGCGCTCGGCATATCGGGCCTCGCCGAGCGGGATCCGTCACGACTCTCCGGCGGACAGCAGCAGCTGGTGGCCATCGGCGGGCTGCTGGCCATGCGACCGGCCCACCTGATCCTCGATGAGCCGACCGCCCAGCTCGATCCGGCCGGCACCCGCCTCGTGGCCGACGCCCTGGCGCGGCTGGCGGCCGGTGGCGCCTCGATCCTGCTGACCGAGCACAAGACCGACCTGCTGGCGGCCATGTGTACTCGAGTGATCGCGCTCGAGGGCGGTCGGGTGGTGCTCGCAGGAGTGGCGGCCGAGGTGCTGGCCGATCCGCGGCTGGCAGACCTTGGGGTGGCTGCCCCTGCATCGGTGCGGCTGCTCAGCTCAGCGCGGGAGGCAGCACTTCCCGCCTCCGTCCTGGACCGCGTTGAGGCGGCGCTACGATGATGGCCAGCGTGGTGCTCGAATCGGTCGGGCACGTCTATGCGCGCGGCGAGGTGCGGGCGCTCGACGGGGTGAGCCTGCGCATCGATGCCGGGGAACGCGTGGCCCTGGTCGGACAGAACGGCAGCGGCAAGACGACACTGGTGCGCCACCTCAATGGGCTGCTGCGGCCGAGCAGCGGGCGGGTTCTGCTCGACGGGGTTGACATCACGGGTCGCACCGTGGCGCAGCTGGCGCACCGCGTCGGGCTGGTCTTCCAAGATCCCCAGACCCAGATCTTTGCTGCGTCGGTGCGTGCGGAGGTCGAGTTCGGCCCGCGGAACCTGGGGATGCGGGGTGCCGCCCTGCAGGCGGCGGTCGATGAAGCGCTCAGCGCGGTCGGGCTGGCCGGCGAGGGGCGGACGAACCCCTATGACCTGGGTGGCGCGCGCCAGAAGCTGCTGACCCTGGCATCGGTGCTGGCCATGCAGACCCCGGTGCTGGTGCTCGACGAGCCCACCACCGGGCAGGATCTGCGCGGAGTGGCCATCGTCCGACGGGCCATCGACGACGCACACACCGCGGGTCGAACGGTGCTCGCCATCAGCCATGACATGGATTTCGTGGCGTCGTCCTTCCACCGGGTGCTGGTCATGCGGGAAGGTCGGCTGATCCTTGACGGGACCCCGGCCGAGGTATTCGCCGAACCGGCCTGGCCCCAACTGCGCTCGACGTTCCTCGAGCCGCCGACCGCCGCTCTGGTCGGAGTGCGACTGGCGCTGGGCTCCACCCCGACCGATGCGCGTCTGATCAGCGCGCTGCAGGCACCTTGCGGGGGCCCGCCCTAGAAGCCTGGACGTGGGGCCAGTGGTTTCCCCTCGGCGTCGACGCGCTCGGCGTCCGGCAGCGCGTCGCGGTGCCGCCGCCCGCCGGTGGGACCGGAGATCGGGACGGCCATGACCGACCCGGTCACCTCGTCGAGGCGCTGCTCGATGCCACGCAGTCCCAGGTGACGGAGGGCAGCGCCGAAGCGCTCCGCGAACGCGCTGTCGCGGAGCAGCGAGAAGGCCAGGGACGAGTGGGCCCGCATCAGCAACTCCATGCCCCGCGCCGACTCGGCGATGTTCACCTGGTTGCGTCCCAGCTGCGCATCCAGCAGGTCGAGGGCCCGATTTGCCTCGCGGCGCCCGCGCGTGGTGAAGTGCGGGCTGCGATTCACCAGGACGCGCGCCCGGTATAGCGCGGCGCGGGCCTGGTCATCGCGGTCAGGTGGAGCCAGGAAACTCATGGACCAAATCTTACGCGGCGGGGACGGATGGGAGAAGGCGATCGCCGATGCGCTGGCGCGCGTTGCGCGGCCGATCCGGGTTGAACCGCGTTTCCAGCCGCGCGATCCTGCCGGCCGCACCAACCTCGGGCGCTACGACCGGTCCGGCTTTCCGGCGGCACGACCCGCGGCGACCCTGCTGCTGATCTACCCCGGCCCTGGCGGCGAGTTGACGGTGCCGCTGACGGTCCGCCCACCGGATATGCGCGCTCACCCCAGCGAGGTCTCGCTTCCGGGTGGCGCGGTGGATGCCAGCGACGCCTCGCCCGAGGCGGCGGCACTGCGGGAGGCGCAGGAGGAGGTGGGCATCGATCCGCTGGCGGTCCGCATCGCGGGGGCGCTGGACCCGGTCTGGATCCCGGTCAGCAACTTCGAGCTGCTGCCCATCGTGGGGACGCTGGCCGTGCGCCCGACGCTGGCGCCGCATGTCGCCGAAGTGGCCGAGATCGTGGAGCTGCCGCTGCATCGGCTCCTGGCGGCCGACGCCATCAGCGATGAGTTGATCGAGGGGCCGGGCTGGCTGCTGCGGGCGGCCGTATACCGCCACTCCGGTCACCGCATCTGGGGGGCGACCGCTCGCACCCTGGCCATGTTCGCCGCCGTGCTGCGCGAGATGGAGCTGCCTGCCTAGCGGCGGCTCTGGACAGTGATGCCTGCGTTGCGCAGCAGGGTCAACAGCTCGGCATGCTGGGCCGGCGGGGCAGCAACCATCGAGAGGCTCGGACCCCGGCGCTTCGTGTTCCACCACGGACCGCCGCGCAGGTCGGTGACCGTCGCACCGGCCCGCTCCGCGATCAGGCCGGCAGCCGCGATGTCCCAGGGCGACATCCCCCCGTTGCCCACGAAGGCGTCGAAGCGACCCGACCCGACGTAGGCGATCGCCAGCGCCGCGCTCCCCATGCGGCGCGGGATGCGAATCGCCTGCTGGACCCGTCGCTCGCGGGCAACCCCGCCGCGCCCCATGATCGACAGGCTGATGACGAAGTCGGCCAGGCTCTCCTTGGCCGATGCGGTGATCCGGCGCCCGTTGAGCGTGGCCGCATCGTCGACCGTGGCTGCGTAGTACTCGGCGCGCAGCGGGTCGAGGATCACCCCCACCACCGGGCGGCCGTCCTCGACCAGGGCGACCGAGACGCAGAAGAAGGGGATCCCATTGGCGTAGTTCACGGTGCCGTCGAGCGGATCGATCACCCAGGTGCGCCCCGCCCCCCATCGGCGACGCCGCGAGGCTCCATCTCGCTGGTGCCCCGACTCCTCGGCCAGGATGGCGTCGTCGGGAAAGCGCGCCCGGATCGCGGAGATCACCGCCGCCTCACTGGCGTAGTCGACGTCGGTCACCACGTCGCGCGGGCCCTTGCGGTCGATTCGCTGCACCTGCTCGTAGCCGGCGCTGATCAGCGCGCCGGCACGTTCGACGAGCGAGATGGCAAAGGCGAGGTCATCGGCATGGCGACTGGGCATCGACGGCGATGCTACCCTTCGGGACCATGCCGCAGATCCACCTTCACGCCGAGCCGGGCGATTACGCCCCGCTGGTGCTGCTACCCGGCGACCCGAACCGCTCCACCCTGATCGCGTCGCGATTCGATGGCGGACTCGATGGGGCGCGCCTCGTGAACGGCAACCGAGGCATGCTCGGGTACACCGGAACCTTCCGCGGGCGCCCGGTCAGCGTCCAGACCACCGGCATGGGGACCCCCTCGCTGGCGATCGTGGTCGAGGAGTTGCTGCGGCTCGGCGCCCGGCAGCTCATCCGGCTCGGCACCACCGGCGCGCTGCGCACGGATCTCCACCTCGGCGAGCTGGTGATCGCCACCGCCTCGAGCCCCACCGACGGCACCACCCAGAGCTTCATGGGTGGCAAGCCGTATGCCCCGGCCGCGGACTTTGCCCTGGTGCACGCCCTGGTCCACGCCGCGGAACAGCTTGGCGTGCCGTTCCACGTCGGCCCGATCGCCACCCTCGACATCTTCTCGCACTACCACCCTGACCCGCAGTACGTGCGACCGTGGCGCGACGCCGGTGCCCTGGCCGTGGAGATGGAGGCGAGCGCCCTCTTCTACCTCGCAGCGGCACGCGGTGTCCAGGCCGCTTGCCTGGGCGTGGTGGTGGACATCGATTCCGGGGAGGAGAACCAGGAGCACACCTACCTGAGCGCCGACGAGCTGAACGCAGCGGTCGAGCGCATGATCGACGTGGCGCTGGCCGCGGAGATCGGCTGAGCCCTTCGACGGCTCGCGTACCATTCGCCCGATGACCGACACGCTTCCCCGCCCATCCGCCGCACCGGCGACCGATGACTTCCTCCCCCTGAAGGGGATCGACCACGTCGAGTTCTGGGTCGCCAATGCCAAGCAGGCAGCTGCCTACTATCGGGCGCTGTGGGGCTTCACCCCGGTCGCCTATGCCGGGCTGGAGACCGGGGTGCGTGATCGGGCAAGCTACGTCATGGTCCAGAACGACATCCGCTTCGTCTTCACCGCGCCGCTGACGCCCGACGGCGAGCTGGCCGAACACGTGCGGACACACGGGGACGGGGTCCACGACATCGCGTTCGCCGTGGATGACGTGCCGTCGGCCTGGCGCGAGACGACCGCTCGTGGCGCTCGCTCGGCCCTCGAACCGACCGAGCTGCCAGGCGAGAAGGGTGTGCTCCGGCGTTCCGCGATTCACACCTATGGTGAGGTGCTGCACTCATTCGTGGACCGCAGCGACTATCACGGGACCTTCGCACCGGGCTACCACCGCATCGCGAGGCCACCCGAGGCGGCCACCGGGCAGCCGCTGCTCGAGGTGGACCACTGCGTCGGGAACGTGGCCCTTGGCGACATGAACCGCTTTGTCGATTTCTACCGCGACGTGCTCGGCTTCTCCCAGCTGGTCCACTACGACGACAAGGTGATTCACACCGAGTACAGCGCCCTGATGAGCAAGGTCATGCAGAGCGGCAACGGCCGAATCAAGTTCCCGATCAACGAGCCCGCGCCGGGCAAGCGGAAGAGCCAGATCCAGGAGTTCCTCGACTACTACCTCGATGCCGGCACCCAGCACATCGCGTTGCGCACCGAGAGCATCGTCGATACGGTGCGTGCCCTGCGCTCCCGGGGAGTGGAGTTCCTGGGCCTGCCGCACGAGTACTACGCCTCGCTGCCGGACCGCGTCGGCGATGTCGGTGTGCCGATGGACACGCTCGAGGAGCTGGGCATCGAGGCCGACCGCGACGAGGAGGGCTTCCTGCTCCAGATCTTCACGAAGCCGGTGCAGGACCGCCCGACCTTCTTCTTCGAGATCATCGAGCGCCACGGCTCGCGTGGCTTCGGGGTCGGCAACTTCAAGGCCCTGTTCGAGGCGATCGAGCGCGAGCAGGAGAAGCGCGGCAACCTCTAGCCGCGGCGACGCGGCCTAGCTGACCAGCGCGAAGACCTCTCGTTCACCCTGGATCCCCTTCAGGGCGTGGCCCCCGCGCGACTCGAAGGTCAGGCCCGATCCCGCCAACAGGTCGTGGGTCACACTCGAAATGAGCACCTCGCCCGGGCCGGCCAGGCCCATGATCCGCGCCGCGAGGTGCACGGCCATGCCTCGCACGTCGCCGGGCACGTGCTCCACCTCCCCGGTATGCAGGCCGCAACGGATCTCCAGGCCGATCTCGCGTACCCGTCGCGCGATCGACGCCGCGCACTCGACCCCGCGTGCCGGTCCATCGAAGAGCGCCATGCTGCCATCGCCGGTCTTCTTCAC
>JAYUGK010000328.1:0-2893 GCA_043738415.1 Chloroflexota bacterium
GGTAAAAGCCGCCGCCGATGCAGCGGCTGCCTACAACAACGAAAACCGCATCAAGGAAGAAGGCCAGCTGGTGGAATTCTTCAAGAAAGAAGGCCTGCATCCCTCGTGAAGCCGGTCACGATTCTGCTCGGGCCTGCGATGCACCCCATCGAACAGGGACTCCCCGCCGCGCTCAGCCCGATCATCTCCCTGATTGCCCTGGTGGTGATCATCGCGGTGACCGCCGGCGTGGAATACGCCTTCGTGGCCATCCCCGCGCAAACTTCGCTCCAGGAGGACCTGCCGGTCGAGGTTCGCGGGCGGATCTTCGGGATCCTGAACACGCTGCTCTCGGTCGCTTCCTTCCTGCCGGTGCTGATTGTCCCGGTCGCCGCCGACCTGCTGAACATCGTCTTCCCCGGGGCCGGCATCCCGGTGGTGATGGCGATCCTGGGACTCATCACCCTGGTGCTGGGCATCGCTTCTTGGCGGCGGAACAGCGCGGCCGGCTTGCATCAGCCAGGAGTAACGCCGCACTCGCCAGCAACACATGGCGAGTAGGTTCCTCGCCCTCTCGGTCCTTCTCGTTTCCGGGCTGGTCGTCTGGGTGACGATCAGCTTCACGCTGGCGGCCCGGCTGCTCCAGGGTGCGGTCGCGTTGTCGATCGTGTACGTCGCCTATCTTGCCTGGCGAGGTTGGCGAACCATGCAGGTTGCACTGCGACCGGAGGGCCAGGACACCGTCTCCGCCGCCCAGCCGCCGGGCGACCGTCCGTGGGTCACCCTGGTGGTGCCGGCTCGGAATGAGGCGGCCGTCATCGCGGATGTGGTGGGCGACCTGCTTGGTCAGCAGTACGCCGATGAAGGTGGCCCTCGTTTTGACCTGTTGGTGGTGGATGACGGCTCTGACGATGCCACCGGCGACCTCGCCCAGCTGGCTGGCGCGTCAGCCGGCGAGCGCGTGCGCGTCGTGCGTCGCGAGGCGGGCGTCGGTCCCCGTACCAAGGCCGCCGTGCTCGCCTTCGCCCAGCCATTGGTGCGGGGCGAAGTGATCGGGGTGATGGACGCCGACAGCCGCGTGGCACCCGACTTCGTCGATCGCCTGATGCGTGCCTGGCGGGCGGACCCGAGCGCCGCCATCCAGGCCCAGCGACGCGCCAGCAATGCGGCAGCCGGCTGGCTGCCGGCCGCGCAGGATGCCGAGCAGCTGATGGACATGGCCAGCCAGTGTGGCCGGCGCGCGACGACCGGCACCGCTGAGCTGCGCGGCAATGGGATGTTCGTGCGCTGCTCGGCCCTCGGTGCAGTCGGCGGCTGGAACCCGGTGGCGCTGACCGAAGACCTTGACCTGTCGACCAGGCTGGTGGCTGCCGGGGAGCATGTGGCGCTGGCCCCGCAGGCCGAACTCATGGAGCAGGCGGTCGAGCAGGCAGGGGTGCTGTGGCGACAGCGGATGCGGTGGGCCGAGGGGGGACTGCGTCGGCTGATGGATCACGGGCCGGGGCTTCTCGGCCGCCGAGGATTGCCCCTGACTCGCAAACTCGACTTCCTGGCGTTCAGCGCGGAATTCATCATCCCGCCCCTCTTCCTGGGGGCGATGGTGGCCAGCCTGGCGACCATCGCGCTGCCGGGACCGGCAGACTGGACCGTGCCGCTCTCACTCTTCGTAGCCTACGGGAGCGGCAGCTTCCTGCTGGCGCTGGCCGGGCTGGCCGCACACGGTGATCGGGGGTGGACGCTCATCAGCCGCTCGGCCCGGGGCGCCCTCTACCTCTCGCACTGGCTGCTGGTTGTGCCCGCGGCGTTGGCCCGGATCGCCTTTGGACAGCCAAGCGGTGCCTTCGCGCAAACCCCGCGCCGCACGCCGTAGCCGGAGGCGTGGCCGGGTTCGTCCGTCGGCGGCGGCGACCGGTCTCAAGGAAAGCGTGCGCAAATCGGCGTGCAGCGTCATGGAGAGTCGTGTGACACTGTAATACGGCGGCTACGAATACGCCATCAGCCAGGCTCTGTCATGGCACGACAGGAGGCAATGGTGAGTGACCGGCAGGACGATGATCAGGCCTTCACGATCGAGGAGGGGGCCGGTCAACCGGTCGGCCCTGGGGTTGCTCCGCTCGCCACCTCATTTGACCCGACCGTGCTCGACTTCGGGCACTACGCCGGGTACACGATCAAACATATCGCCGAGATTGATCCCAACTTTCTCAATTGGCTTGAGCGCCATCCGTCCGGCGCACGGTACCGAGGCGAAATCCATCGGGTGCTCGGCTCAGTGCCCCTCTCTACCGACAGGAGGTGGTGACCGCCGTGGCAGGCATCGTGCGTCGAACCTTCGAGCAACCCGACGAGTCCTACCCATCCGACGACGGCAGCGTCACGAACATCGTCCAGGTCGGCGACAACATGGTGATGCACTCGGTGATGCAGCCAGGATGGAGCTGGGAGGAGTTCGTCAAGCCGATGGCCGAGGAGGACTCCTGCCCGATGGACCACCGCGAGTACATCCTGTCGGGGAGGATCAGCTATCGGATGGACGACGGCACCGAGATGATCGGGGAGGCCGGCGACTACCTGGAGATCCAGCCAGGTCACCTCGCCTGGGTCATCGGCGATGAACCCTGCGTGACGCTCGACTGGTAGCGGGCGCTCTCCCGTTCGCCTGAGCGGCCTCCGGGGGTCAGTTGACCGTCATTCGTGCCTCCGGCACAATGCCCATCCCGAGGGCGGCTAGCTCAGCTGGTTAGAGCACTTGCTTGACATGCAAGAGGTCACTGGTTCGAGTCCAGTGTCGCCCACCATCGCACAGCGAATGCGTCGAGCGGGACGCGTTCCGGAACCCGGCAACCCCGGCGCGTTGCGGCAGGCGACAGCCAACGGGTCGGCAGCGACCCCGCCACCGCCAAGGCGGCTGGGA
>JAYUGK010000329.1:0-2884 GCA_043738415.1 Chloroflexota bacterium
CGAGCCGTCGGTGGCGACCACCATGTCAAGCGGTTCGAACGGGGAGAAGCTGGCGGCCAGGTCGACCACCGTGATCGATTCGCGGATGCGCCCCACCGCGTAGACCCTGTCCAGCCCTCGGTCGACCTGGTCTTGGAAGCTGCTGAGCGCCGACCAGGGCACGCCGGCAGCGATGGCATCGGAGACGGCGGCGAACGCGGAGTTGAGCCGGTTTGTGGCACGCTCTGGGTCACGGTCGATGAGGTCGCGGCCGTCGATTCGCTCGCTCACCTGGGCCAGCAGATCCTGGGCGTCACTGATCGCCGCGCGGGCGATCGCAGCTCTCGGGATCGCATCCGTGGGCCGCGCGTTGGGCAGGCTGGCCACCGTGGCGCCTACGGCCAACAGGGCCGCCACCACGGCCATCCCCAGCAGGCCACGACGCCGGCGACGCTCATCCTGCTGCACCTCGGTCTGCAGGATGGTGCTCGGATAGCGGGGCCGACGCCGCGGGACAAATGCCAGCAACAGGTTGAGCCCGTACAGGATCCCTCGGCCAACCGCCACCTGCAATGCGTCGATGGCGTCGGCGGAACGATGCGCCGCGCGGCCGATGGCGTCGGCCAGTGGCACTGGGCTCTGGTCGGGGAGTCCCGCCAGCGGCTCGGCGGGCCGCACCGGCTGGAGAGGACGGAGAGTCTCGGTCGCGCCCAACTCGGCCATCTCCACCACCAGCACGCCATTTGAGCCGATCCCGCCGCGGATCCGGAACAGTTGCCGGAGGTGCTCCACGGCGGCTGCCGGACGAAGGCCGGTGAGGGACTGCTGGAGATCATCGGTCCCGGTGAGTTGGGCGAGGTTGCGCGAAACGAGCGCGATCCGGTCGCCCGCGGCGAGCTCACCCTGCCAGGTGTGGGGCTCGACCTCGAGCGCCTCCCCGAGCGTCTCCGCCACACGACGCTCGCGGATCCGCGGGTCCTCCTCACGCTCGGCAGGAGGGGGAGGGAGTTCGAACATCCGCCCGCCGCGGCAGATCACCGCGGAAGCGGGGCCGAGCTTGGCGACGTGCCCCTCGCTGCCGCGCACCACCAGGCCGATGATGCTCACCCCGCCGTGCCGCGGGATGCCGAGCCTGCTGCGCTGGTGGTAAATGCGGCGGTTTGCCCCTGCCAGCGCCTTGCTCAGCGCGCCCAGGGCGCCCCTCGACAGGTCGTAGTAGTAATCACGCTCCAGCGCGTCCAGCGCATCGCCGGCCGCGCGGCCCAGCGCAGCATCGTCCCCGGTCACCTGCGCCAGCAGAAAGAGGCTTCCCTTTGTCCGCACCTCTGACCCCGCTGTCGGCTCACGAAATCGGATGACGTCATGCACGCCGCGTGCCGACTCCTCCGGTGCTGGCAGACCGATCCGGGTGCTGAGGCGGTGGCTCATCGGGGTCCGGGGGCACTCAGGTGCGAGGAGGAACGGGATCGATTATAGGGTCGTGCCGCCCCGAGATCGGCCAACGGAAACCGCCAGTCGCCCGATGACCATGGTCGCCCCGGGCCGCCCGCGCATCCTGGCGTTGACGACGTGCACGAAGGCGTCTGCGCGCAGCGTCAGCTCCTGCGCCAGGATCGCCTCGGAAGCTTCCACGTGAGCCGTCCCGTTGGCCACCCGGACCAGCCGCGAGGTCATGCCACCCCGGTCGAAACCTGCCGCGGCGACCGCCTCCTGCCAGGCCAGCCGGGCCTGGGCCAAGGCGATCTGCTCGGCCGCACCCGGCCCGACGCAGGCGAGCAGCGCTCGTTGTACCGCGGCCGCAGCCTGCTCGCTGGAGCTCATGCGACCCGCGGCGCCTGGGTCAGACGCCCCTCACCAACCTGCCAGACAGGGAAGCTGCGCCTGGCGGCCGGGATGGCCGCCAGATCTGCGGTGGTGATCAGCACCTGCCCGCGCTCGAGGAGCAGCGCCAGGGTGCGGGCAGACCGATCTGCATCGAGCTCGCTGAAGACATCGTCAAGCAGGACGATCGGTGCCGGGGCATCTCCGGCCGCGAGCAGGTCGGTTTCGGCCAGCTTCATGGCCAGGATGATGGTCCGCTGCTGCCCCCGGCTGGCATGGGTCGCTACCTCGCGCCCGCCGAGCTCAACGCGGAGGTCGTCGCGTTGCGGCCCGACCAGGGTGACCCCATTCCACAGCTCCTTCTGGCGCAGGTCGGCGATCCTGCGACGGAAGGCTTCGGCCAGGAGTGCCGGGCCAGGATCTGGCGGCGTGTCGTCACGCGGGTCGGGACGCTCCGGCCAGGCCTCCTTGAGATTGTCGACGTACCCGAGCCGCACCCGGTCACCCACCTCCTCTGGGGGAGCCACCGCGTCGTGCAGCGCAGGAATGCGCCGATCGAGCTCGGCGACCAGCAGCAGGCGCGCGAGCATGACGCGGGCGCCGACCTCCGCCAACTGACCATCCCAGAAGGCGAGGCCTTCGGTGGTCGCCTCTTCGCGGCGAATGGCCCGCAGCAAGGCATTGCGCTGCGCCAGGATGCGGCCGAGCTCGGCCTGGTCCCAGGCCGCTCGCCGGTTGCCCTGGGCCAGGATCGTGTCCAGGAAGCGGCGGCGCTCTCCCGGCCCGCCGACCAGCAGGAGCATCTCCTCGGGACGAAAGAGGACCGCTCGGGCGGTCTCCGACACGCTGCTGGACCTCCGGGCCAGGCCGTTCACAGCCACCCGTTTGCGCAGCTCGGGCGGCGCATCCTGCCCGGGGATCACCACCTCGATGCGCGCCGCCTCGTCCGAGGTCGGGTGAGTCAGGTCAAGGCGAATCCTGGCAAACGGGCGCCCGTGGCGAACCAGATCGGCGTCGTTGGCTGCCCGATGCGATCGTCCGGCAACAGCCACGAAGACCGCCTCCAGCAGGTTCGTCTTGCCTG
>JAYUGK010000330.1:0-2867 GCA_043738415.1 Chloroflexota bacterium
GGTGGCCCGCCCGGCGCGCCGCTGGGTCGGTCGTGACCTGGGGACGCTCGACAGGCTGGCGCGCGCAATGGCGCTCGCCGCAGAATCCGGGGCCGACGCCGCGATGACGATCGGCAGCGCGGGACTGGTCCGCGGGGCCTCGGCCGCGGAGCGCATTCAAACCCTCGTGGCGCTCCCGCTGCTCGGACACCTGGCGCGGGCAGCCGCCCGTGCCGGGGTTCCGCTGCGGGTCAGCAGCAACGACCCGCTCGCTACCTTTCTGGCACAGCGCACCATCGAAGACGCGCACGAGCTCACCGCCACCCGTGAACGATCGAGCGCCTCGACGGTGGAGTACATCGGCGAGGGTCGCCCCCTGGCCGCCGCGACCGCGCTGACCGATCCGGGTGGCCACGGTGTCGTGCTGGTTGCCGGCGGACTGGCCGAGGAGAGCCTCTTGCTGCTCGGCGCGGTGGCCCGTTCGGCAGGCTGGAGCGTGGGTGCAACGGCCAGCCCGGCGCAGCTCGCCGGGCCCCTGCTGCATAACGACGGCGCCGTCATCGGCCCCGAACTCTTCCAGGCACTTGCCGAGGTCTCGCCGATGGCCCACAGCCGAACGGCGGTGATCGCGGCCAACCGGTTGATCGTCGGCGCGATCGCCGCACTGCTGCTCGGCTCCGCGGTGATGGTGGCCGGCGCGCCCGACCTCGCGCCGTTCCTGGCCGGGCGCTAGTCGGATGCCTCGATCGGCCACCTCAGCGGCGACGGTGATCGCGGGCCTGCTCATCCTGCTCGACCTGCTGGTGGTGAATCCATCCCTGGGCGCCGCCGCCGGGGCGCTCCAGGAGCTGCTGGTCCTGCTGGCGGCCGCCGCCGCCGTCGGAGGAAGTGCCACTCTCGTCGCTCGGCATGCGCGCGACCTGTCGGATGCCAGCAGCGACCGGGTCGGCTCGGCCGTCCTGCTTGCCGGCATGGGCGCCGTGATGGTGGCGGGGCTGCGTCCCGGCTCGACCGGCGCCTCCGACCCGATCGTTCTCTGGCTGGTTGCCGCGCTGCTGGTCCCGATCGCCACCGCGCTGTTTGCCATGCTCTTCGTGTTCCTGCTCATCGCGGCGCGCCACGGACTGGCGACACAGGGACGCGAAACGGTGGTGATGCTGGCCGCCGCGGCGGTCGCCGTCGTGCTGCTGCTCCCGATCGGCGGCGTCCCGGGTGACTGGCTGACGGCCGGCGCCGACTGGCTGCGATCGGTTCCGCTGGCGGGCGTATTCCGGGGGCTGTTGATCGGGGTCGCCATCCTGGCCGCGGTGACCGCCACGCGAATCCTGCTGGGGGTCGACCGTGACAATCCGTAGCCAGATCGAGCTGCGAAGGCTGGCTCCGCCGATCGGACTGCTGCTCCTGCTGGCTGTCGCCAGCCTCTTCCCGGCCAGCGAGCAACCGGCGGGATTGCGGCTGGCCAGCGCCGATCGGACTCGTGTGGACCAGATGCGCAACCTGGTAGCCGGTCTGCGGTCGCAGCCCGAGGTGCTGGTCGGCTTCGATCCGGACCTGGGCACCTATCCGGAGATCCGCGCCACCGTCCGCGCGCTGCTCGAGGACCTGATCTCGCACGGAGCGCGGCTGGCGATGCTGAGCTTCACCCCGGAGGGACGCGCCCTCGCGGCGGCCGAGATCGACCGCCTGGCGCGGCGCGCGGCAACCGGTGGCGAGACCGCAGCGGATCTGCTGGATATCGGCTTCGTTGCCGGTGCGGAGGCCGGCATGGTCCGCGCGGTGAACACCATCGTTCCCAGCGCCGCGACGGGGTCGATGGCCGACTCGATCCGGGCTCGCGGCGGCGGAATCGGCGCATTCGACCTGGTGGTGATCGTGTCGGGGGCTGACCTGGGCGCGCGGAGCTGGATCGAGCAGGTCGGCTCAAGACTGCCCGACGTGCCGATGGCCGCCGTGGCACCCACCTTCCTTGAGCCGGAGCTGGCTCCCTATCTCCGCTCCGGCCAGCTGCAGGCGCTGCTGGCAACGCTTCGTGAAGGGGTCGCCTATGCCGATGAGGTGCCCGTCAGCGGGGCTGTCCGGGATCGTGCCATCGCCGCGCTGCCGATGCTGCTCGGCATGCTGGTCGCGCTCCTGTGGCTTGCCGCGGCAGGCTTGCAGCGGGCGACCGGGCGCATCGGACCGAGCTCGCGCCACGGAGGGCTGGCATGAACGGCCTGTTCGCCGCGGACCTGGGCGGGACCTTCGGCACCTGGATCGGCGCGCTCGCGACCATCGCGGTCTGGTCCTACGTGGTCGGTGAGCGGACTGTCTTTCGCCTGCTCCAGCATCTCCTCGCCGGGCTGGCCACCGGCTACCTGGCGCTGCTCGCGATCAGGGAGGTGCTGATCCCACGGCTGGTCATGCCACTGGCCTCTGATCCGGCCCATAACCCGCTCCTGCTGCTGGCCCTGGCAGCCTGCCTGGTTCTGGGTGGCGCGGCCTGGCTTCCTCACCGACTGGTGGCGCCACTGGTCGGCCTGGTAGTGGGCGCCAGTGCGGCCTTCGCGCTCGGTGGGGCGGTGGTCGGCACCGTTCTTCCGCAACTGGGCGCCTCCCTGGTCGGCCGCGACCTGGATGGGACGGGGCTCCCCAACGCCGTGCTGGCGCTGGTGATCACCATCCTGGTGCTGATCGCCTTTCTGCGCGGTGGACCACAGGGTCGACTGGCCGGCCGCGCCGCCGTCCTTGGACGCTGGCTGCTGGTCGGTGGCATTGGCGCGTGGCTCGGCTTCCTGCTGGTATCCCGTCTCGCCCTGCTGGTCGACCGGGTCGGTTTTCTGCTCGGCGATTGGCTGGGGCTCATGCGGTGAGCGCCGCGGGACGGGCGAACACCTCGCCACGCGCGACCA
>JAYUGK010000331.1:0-2850 GCA_043738415.1 Chloroflexota bacterium
CCGGTGGTGGCCTCGATCACGCCGGTCCCCGGGGGCGTGGGCCCGGTGACAACCATGATGCTGCTCGGACAGGTGGTCGAAGCCGCGGAGCGGCTGGCCGCCGAAGCGGAGCCGGCGCTTGATCGCTATGCGCTGCCGACCCCGATGCGGCAGGTCAACCCGCCGGGCGGTCGCTGACGGTCAACCGCCTCCCGCCAGGGCGGCTCGGAACATCTCGCGGACAGGGATCGAGCCGTCAATCAGGCCCAGCCGGCGCATCGTCGCGTACCCGCGCTCCCAGGTGGCCTCGTTGATCGCGCCGGTGGGGACCGATCCACTCCCCCGCCATAGTTCGATCGTCGCCTTCAGGACGGCCAGGGCGGTGGCGCTGTCGTCGCCGATCGTCGGCTCGACCGCGATTGCGGCATCCAGCCCGATCTGCGGGTCGGCAGCAATCGCCTGGAGCGCCTGGAGGGTGGCCGCGGCGAAGGCTGCCACGGTGGCCGGCTCGTCAGCCAGCAGCTGGTCTCCCACGATCATTCCCGGTCCGGGCAGCGGAGCGACCTCCTCCACGGTCAGCAGGTCGACCGCCATCCCCCGCGCCGCAAGCCGCAGCGGTTCGTTGTTCCGAAAGCCGGTGATCAGGTCGACATCCCCGTTGAGCAGGCCGTCGACCTGGTTGAACGCGGGGTACTCCCGAATCGTGATGTCGGTCTGCTTGAGGCCGGCCGCGTCGAGAATCGCCAGCAGTGCGTGCCACGAGGAGCCGTACCTCCCCGGCGTCCCGATCCTCTTGCCGGCCAGCGAGGCAAGGTGGCCGGGACCGGGAACCGTCCCGACGGGGCCGATCAGGGCCACCGGGAACAGGTCATACAGGGTGGACACGTAGCGGATCGGGATCCCTGCGGTGCGCGAGATCATGACGTCGGTGGCATCGGCCACCCCGAACTGTGCTTGGCCGTCGGCAACAAGTCGGACCAGGTCGGCGTCGCTCTTGTACTCGATCGTCACCGTGAAGCCGGCATCGGCGTAATAGCCCGCCTGCTGCGCGAGATAGAACGGCGAAAACTGGACGTCGGGCCGAAAGCCGAGCAGGAGGCGCACCGGGCGCAGCGCCGCGACCGAAGCGGTCGCACTGGCCGATGGGTGGACGCCAGGGGACGGCGCAACACACGCCGTCAGCAGCAGCCCGGTGAGGCCAAGGATCGAGAGGCGACGAGCCGTCATGGAACTTCCTTTCATCGGTCGGCGACCAGCCTCCGCTCGACAGTGACCACCAGGCCGTGGAAGACGAGGCCGATGACCGCCAGCCAAACAAGGGCAACAAACATCAAGGGGGTATCGAACAGGCCCTGGTCAGCGATGTTGATCAGGACGCCGAGCCCGGTGCTGGCGCCAGCCCATTCGGCCACCACCGCGCCGACCACCGCCAGGGTGACTCCCACCCGCAGCCCGCCGAAGATCACCGGCAGCGCCGAGGGAATCTCCAGGCGGCGGACCTGGTCGCCTCGAGTCGCGCCCAGGGAGCGGAGGAGCTCGATCAGCTGCGGATCGGTGGAACGAATCCCGACCATGGTGGCGATGGCGATCGGGAAGAAGACGATCAAGGCGCAGACCAGGACGCGGGCGGCCAGGCCGCCGCCGAACCAGATGTCGAGGAGCGGTGCGAGTGCCAGGATGGGAACCGCCTGCGCCGCCACGATATACGGCGACAGCGCCCGCTCGACCACCAGGCTCTTGCCCAGCGCCAGCCCGACGGCGATCGCGGCCAGCGCTCCGGCCCCGAAACCAAGGACCACCTCTGCCAGGGTGGCGGTCAGGTGGGGCCACAGGATCCCGCTGCCGATCGCGCGCACCCCGCGCTCGGCCACGACCTCGGGCGCAGGGAGGATGTATTGCGGCGTGCCGGTGAGCACGGTCACCAGCTTCCAGGCAATGAGGAACGCTGCCAGCGAGAGGAGTGAGGCGAGCGTCCGAGGTAGTCGCGCGGCCTTCATGTCGCCCCATCCGTCCAGGAGACGAGCTCGGCCGGGCGCACGCCAGCCAGTGCGTCCCGCACCTCCGTCTCGATGGCAGCCGCCTGCGGGTCGCCGGCGAGGGCAACCGACCGCGGGCGCGGCAGGTCGACCGGCACGATCTTCGCGACCCGACCTGGGCGGGAGGTGAGCACCACGATGCGATCTGCCAGCCGAACCGCCTCCGAGACTGAATGGGTGACCAGCAGCACCGTCAAGGGGCGCTCCATCCACAGCACCTGGAGCTCGCTGTCGAATGTCTCGCGGGTGAGCGCATCAAGCGCCGAGAAGGGTTCATCGAGGAGTAGCACCGGCGGGTCGCTGACCAGCGCGCGGGCCAACGCGGCGCGCTGGGCCATCCCGCCGGAAAGGTCGCGCGGCCTGACACGCGCGGCCGCTGCCAGGCCAACGCGCCCAAGAGCTTCGCGCGCCCGTGCCGACCGTTCGTCCGGCGCGACGCGTGCCAGCGCCAGCGGCAGGGCGACGTTATCGATGGTGCTGAGCCAGGGGATCAGGCGCGGCTGCTGGAATACCAGCCCGACTCGCCCGTCCCCCGGATGAGGAACCGCGCCGCCATCCAGCCCGACCGTGCCTCGCTCAGGAGCCAGCAGGCCCGCGATCACGCGCAGCGCCGTGCTCTTGCCGCAGCCGTTCGGCCCGATCAGCGCGGTGACGCTGCCGGCCGGCAGGTCGAGGGAGAGATCCTCGAGCGCGACAAGGCGTCCGCCCTCCCGCGTCGGGAACGAGACGCTCACCTCGCGCAGGGTTACCGGCAGCCCGGACCCGGGGCCCGGCGCCACCACCGGCTGAGCGCTGAATCGATCGTTGGCCGCAGTCACCATGCCCTCGCAGGTCG
>JAYUGK010000332.1:0-2850 GCA_043738415.1 Chloroflexota bacterium
CTCGGGAGCAGCAGGAGGGCGCGGCCAGGGTTGCGGGGCGGATCAGCCTGGCGCTGGGCGTGCGAGGGATCCTGAACGTGCAGATGATCGTGAGTGGGGATCGACTGACCGTGATTGAAGCCAATCCGCGCGCGAGCCGCACAGTCCCGATCGTCGCGAAGGCGACCGGTCGTGACGTGGTGGCGGCTGCGGTGCGCTGCGCGCTTGGGGAAAGCCTGGCGGAGGTCGGCTGGGCGCCGGGGCTCGCGCTCGATGGCCAGTTGGTGGCGGTCAAGGCACCGGTCGGATCGCTGTGGCGGCTGCCGGGCGTCAGCCCCGCGCTGGGCCCGGAGATGCGCTCGACCGGCGAGGTGCTTGGGCTGGGGCGCGATTTCGCGGCGGCGTCAGCGGCGGCAACGACCGCGGCGGCGGCCCACGCGGCGCCCGGGCGGAGCGCCTAGCGTCGCTTGCGCGCCTGCTGCTGTGCCCGCAGGTTGGGATCGGCGAAGCGGCGTCGCAGGTAGCCACCGTAGAAGCCGGCCAACCCGCCGATCATGCTCTGCAGGACGCCGTTGACCACCAGGGCAAGCACGTCGGTCTGGTTCAGTGGCGCGGATCGAGCAACGACCACGTAGGCGGCGTAGATGAGGTACCCGAACACTCCGGCCGTCAGGCCGTAGAGCCACGGGCGCTGCCAGCCGATCACCCCCGCGGCGACCAGCGATCCGAACGAAATGAACGAGGCGACGGTCCCGATGGTGCTCTTGCCATCGACCGATGTGATCGCCCACGCGGTCGCCCAGATGACCCCCATCCCCAGGCCGGCGATCGGATTGCGGCTGATCAGCCACAGGCTTGCCACCACCGGACGCATGGAGCCGCTGTATCGGAAGCCGGCCATCGGATCGGGCTTGCCGGGGAGTGGGGCGGCAGGCGGGAAGATCGCCTTGAACAGCGAGGGGCGAGGTCGCGTTGCGACGGGTGCGTCCTCTTCGACGGTTCCCTCCTCCTCGTCCTGGCGCCCCTGGGCGACGAGGCGCGCTCGGCGACGGGCTTCGGCACGGGCGGCGGCGTCTCGCGACGATTTCTTTGGCATGGGGCCGCGATTGTACGCGACCGCACTAAGCCTGGGCTAACTCCTCCGTAAGAAGAGCGGCGCCATGCTGGGCGGTGCCTGCGTGCCTCCTGTGCAGAGGTATGCCGTGCTGTCCGTCGCCCTGGTCTCTCCCGTCATGCGCCGCGCCCTTGCGGCATTCTCCGCTGGCATGATCCTGCTGGCCGCCATCGGCCCGGCGCTCGCCTTCCCCGTGGCCTTCAACGCGGACGTCTCCGTGCCTTCGGCCTCGGTCGACCACCTGCTCATCAGCGAGGTGGTGACCGGTGGCACCGGCGCCTCGGACGAGTTCGTGGAGCTGTACAACCCAACGTCTGGTGCACGTTCGGTGGAAGGGCTGGAGCTGGTGTATGTCACCGCCACCGGCGCAACCATCACCCGCAAGGCGACCTGGCCGATCGGCACACTGCCCATCCCCGTGGGCGGCCACCTCCTGATTGCCAATGACGCGGGCATCTTCTCGGCCATCGCCGATGCGCGATACGCCAACGGCCTGGCCGCCGCCGGCGGAAGCGTGGCACTGCGCGCAGTTGGGGCCAGCATCGCGATCGACGCGGTCGGCTGGGGAACGGCGGTCAGCGCGTGGCTGGAGACGCGGCCCGCCCCTGCGCCCATCGCCGGCAGCAGCCTGGAACGGCTCCCCGGAGGCGCGGGCGGATCGGGCCAGGACAGCAACGACAACCTGCTTGATTTTATGGTGAATGCCATCCCGAATCCGCAGAACAGCGCCTCTCCGCCCATTTCGCAAGGAGCCACCCCCACCCCGGGACCGACCGCCACTCCAGACGTGACCGCCATCCCCACCGAGGTGCTCACCGACAGCCCTGCTTCGTCGGCCACACCGACTCCCGCGGAGACCCCCGGCACGACGCCGACACCACCCCCGCTGCCAACTCCCGAGCCGACCCCGAGCCTGGCGCCGATCAGCATTGCCGCCGCTCGCGCCCTGCTCGACGGCGCCACGGCGACGGTTGAGGGAATCGCCTTGACCGACGGCGCCTTCACCGATGGCGGTGGCTATCTCTTCGACGGCACCGCCGGAATCGCGATCCTGGTGACCGGTGCCTCCTTCTCGCGCGGCGAGCTGTTGCGAGTCACCGGCACGCTCGACGACCGGTATTCGCAGCGGACAGTCCGCGTGGCTGCCGCGGACGTGCTGGCGATCGGTCCCGGCGTCGAGCCGAGCCCCGAGGTCGTCTTGACCGGGTCACTGGGCGAGTTGCTCGAAGGTCATCTTGTCCAGGTCTCCGGGAGCGTGACGAGCAGCATGTCCGCGTTGACCGGGGCGATCGCCTTCGACCTCGATGATGGCAGCGGCCCGACGCGGGTCGTGGTGAGCGCGGAGGCCGGGATCGACACGGCAGCCTGGGAGCGTGGGACCCAGCTCACCTTGCTGGGGGTGCTCGGCCAGCGGGATTCCAGCGGCACCGCTAGCGCTGGCTATCGGCTCCACCCGCGCGACCTGCTCGACGTGCTGGCGGTCGAGCCGCCGGCCACGCCTGCGCCAACGCCCTCGCCGGTACCGACGTCGACTCCCGACCCCATCCAAACTGCAACGCCGTCGCCGATTCCCTCGCCGGTCGTTTCGGCAACCCCAACTCCGACGCCGGCCCTCGAACCGGTGCCGATCGCCGTCGCGCGGCCGATGCCGGTCGGCGCACGCGTGCGCATTCGTGGCGTCGTGACCTTGCCGTCGAACCTGCTGGATGGGGCCACGGCCGTGGTCCAGGACCCGACCGGCGGCATCCTGATCCGCC
>JAYUGK010000333.1:0-2846 GCA_043738415.1 Chloroflexota bacterium
CTCCCGTCGATCTCGTCTTCCCAGCGTCCGGCGTTGCGCATCGGTTCAGCCGGCAGACCGGCCCGCCGGTAGGCGTTCGGATCCTTGCGCTCGTCGTAGATCTCCGGCAAGCCGTAACGGACGCGGTTCCCCTGCGAGTCGAACCCGCTCATGTCGATCGCCTCGACCGGGCATACCTGCGCGCACTGGAAGCAGACCTCGCACTTGTGCTCGCCGAACGGGTCATAGATCAGGTCGAGCCGACCGCGCCAGCGATCGGGCATGGTGGGACGCGATTCGGGGTACTGATTGGTGACCTTTGGCGCCCAGAAGTTGCGCCCGGTCTGGCGCATCCCCTTCAGGATCCCGAGGCCCGGAATTCTCATGGTTCAGCCGCCCTGCTACAGGTTCAGCCAGACGACCACGCCGGCCGTCACGAGGAGGTTGAGCATGGCCAGCGGCAGGAGCACCTTCCAGGCCATTCCCATCAGCTGGTCAACCCGCACGCGCGGCAGGGTCGCGCGCAGCCAGACCGCGAGAAATACGAAGAGGTAGCTCTTGAGGAAGAACCAGAAGAGGCCGTAGAGCGTGCCGCCGAATCCGTCGAGCTGGGCGGGGAATGGCCATGGAGCCAGCCATCCCCCGAAGAAGAGGGCGGCCATGATCCCGCTCATGATGAAGAGCGCCACGTACTCGGCGAAGAAGAAGAAGCCGAAGCGCATCCCCGAGTACTCGGTGAAGGGGCCGGCCACCAGCTCGCTATCGGCCTCGACCATGTCGAAGGGAGTACGGTTGATCTCCGCCAGCGACGCGATGTAGAAGATCCCGAGGCCAATCGGCTGCCAGAGGACCATCCAGCCGTGCGCCTGTTGCCAGCCGATCAGCTCGCGGAAGTTCAAGGTGCCCCCGAGCACCACGACCCCGACCACCGACAGGGTCAGCGGGATCTCGTAGCTCACCATCTGGGCTGCGCTGCGCAGGCCGCCGAGCAGGGAGTACTTGTTGTAGCTCGCCCAGCCGGCGATCAGCAGCCCGACCACCGACAGGCCGATCACCGCGAAGAAGTAGACGATGCCGATGTTGAAATCGGCGGCGATGGCACCGGGCGCAAACGGCATCACCAGCATGCTCATGGCTGCGGCCATGTACACCATCCATGGGGCCAGGGTGAAGGTGGCCCTATCCGCCATGTCGGGCATGTGGTCTTCCTTGGCGAGGAACTTGAAACCGTGGATCGTGCTCTGGAACATGCCCCAGGGACCGATCCGATTCGGCCCGTAGCGCAGCTGCATCTGGGCGATCACCTTCAGCTCCATCTGGATCACGACGAAGGCGGTGGGGATGGTGAGCAGCAGCAGCAGAGTCGTGGCCAGCAGGAACCGACCAACGCCCAGCAGCAGGTCCATTACTTGTCGACCCCGCCCATCACCGGGTCGAAGCTGGCCATCACGGCCATGGTGTCGGCGATCAGCCGCCCCGGCATCAGCTTGGGGATCGCCTGGAGACTGATGAAGCTCGGATCTCGCATCCGGAAGCGGTAGGGGTTGGGTCCGCCGTCGCTGATGGCGTACACGCTGTAGAGGCCACGCGGCGACTCCACCGCTGCGTAGGCTCGTCCCGGCTTCGGTCGGATGATCCCCGGAACCTGGGCCTGGACCGGGCCGTGCGGCATCTTGTCGACGATCTGGTCGATCAGGTGAATGCTCTGCTTCAGTTCGGCGATACGCTGCATGTAGCGCGCATGCACATCGCCGCCGGATTGGGTGATCACCTCGAACTCGAGCTCGGGGTAGATCGAATATGGGTGCGCCTTGCGCACATCGAAGGGCACGCCGGAGGCACGCAGGTTGGGCCCCGAGACCCCCAGGCTGATCGCCTCCTTGCCGGAGAGGACCCCTATCCCGATGGTGCGACCGCGGAAGATCTCGTTGTCGGTCAGGATCCGCTCATTCATCTCGATCGTCTTCAGCACCCCGGCGCGCCATGTGCCCAGGCGCGAGAAGAACTCGTCGTTGGCGTCGAAGTTCACTCCGCCGACACGGAAGAAGTTGAAGAGCATGCGCTGGCCGCTGATCGCCGACAGCAGGTCGACCACCTCATCCCGATTGATGAAGCCATACAGGATCGGGGTCAGGCCACCCATGTCGAGCGCCAGGAAGCCCATCATCAGGCCGTGGCTGGAGACGCGGTCCAGCTCAACCACCAGCGCGCGGATGTATTCGGCTCGTTTCGGTGCCTTGATGCCGTACAGCTTCTCGAAGGCGATCGCCGGGGCGTGTTCGTTGTGCATCACTGACAGGTAGTCCATCGGATCGACGTAGGTCATCACCGTGGTGTAGGTCGCGTTTTCGCACAGCTTCTCGATCCCGCGGTGCAGGTAGCCGAGCACCGGATCGATATCGATCACCACCTCGCCGCGCACCTTGACCACCAGGCGCATGACGCCGTGCGTGGAGGGGTGCTGCGGCCCCATGTTGACCAGCATCTCGCCCTCGGCGAGGGTGTAGACCTCCTGCTCGCGGTCGGTCTGCGGCGGCCGATCCGGCAGGCCCACCGACTCGAATCCGGCGAACTCGCCTCGAGAACCCCTGATGGGCGCCAGGCCGACTGCGCTGCGCAGGCGAGCCTCCTCAGCCCGCTCGACCTCCAGCGGGTCGCTGATCTTCGGCTCGGTGTTCATGCCTCGCCCTCCGCGTGGGCCAGGGCGCCGGACGCCAGCCCTTCGCTGAGCCGGGTCAGGTCCCACGTCTCCGGGCGCTCCAGAGGATTCACGCCGGCCGCAGACGAGTCGGCTGCGTCATCGGGCAGGAGGAAGTCCTTGCGCTGCGGGAAGCTGCGGTAGTCCGGAGACATGTAGATGCGCCTCA
>JAYUGK010000334.1:0-2837 GCA_043738415.1 Chloroflexota bacterium
GGACATGTGCTCGAGGCGTTCAAGGGGATCGTCCTGGTCATCAACAAATGGGACGCCCTCGAGAAGGACGGCCACACCGCCGACGAATGGCTCCATAAGCTGCGCCGCGAGGCGCCGTACCTGGCCTGGGCCGACATTGTCTTCGCCTCCGCGCAGACGGGGCAGCGGGTCGATCGCATTCTGCGCGAGGCGCGCCGGGTCGCCGAGGAACGCTATCGGCGTGTCTCAACGGGCGAGCTCAACCGGCTCGTCAGCGATGCGGTTCGCGAGCACCCCCCGGCGCACGTCCGCAATCGGCTGCCAAAGGTGTTGTATGCCACCCAGGTCGCTGTGGCGCCTCCGACCTTTGTCATCTTCGTGAACGACCCGGAGCTGATCCACTTCAGTTACCGACGCTACCTGGAGAACCGGATCCGGGCTGAGTACGGCTTCCTGGGGACACCGATCAAGCTGATCTTCCGGCAGCGGGTATCGGAGGAGACGGCCCGCCGCCCATCACGTCCGCGGCGTGCCTCCCGGACCTCCCGTCCGCGTCGCTAGCCCGCGCGCCGGGCCTCTTCCCGCTGATGACTGCTATCGTGGCGACGTGATTGACGCCAACGGCGACGGACGCCCCAGTGGGACATCGCCGCGGATCCTGCTCTACACCGGCAAGGGCGGCGTTGGCAAGACGAGCGTCGCGGCGGCGACGGCGCTTAACTGTGCCGCGCGCGGCTACCGGACGATCGTGCTCTCGACCGACATCGCGCACAGCCTCGGCGACGCGTTCGCAATCGAGCTTGGTCCTGAGCCGGTCGAGGTCGCCCCGAACCTGTGGGGCCAGGAGTCCGACGCCTTCTTCAACGTCGCGCGGTACTGGGGGCGCATCCAGAACTATGCGGCCAGCCTGCTCCGCTGGCGGGGACTGGACGAGGTTCTCGCCGAGGAAATGACCGTGCTGCCGGGCATGGACGAGGTGGGCAGCCTGCTCTGGATCGCCGAGCACCACGATTCGGGCAACTACGACGTCGTGGTGGTGGATGCTGCGCCGACCGGCGAGACGCTCCGGCTCCTCTCCCTGCCGGAGGCCGGCAAGTGGTGGATGGAGAAGATCGAGCCGATCGGCCGCCGGATCTCCAAGCTGACTGGACCCCTCATCCAGCGCGTGGTCGGCATGCCGATGCCCGGCGATGACGTGTTCGATGCGGGCGAAGATCTCTTCGCACGACTGGAGCACATGCACGACCTGCTCGCGGACCCCGACAAGACCTCGGTCCGCGTCGTGCTGACCCTCGAGCAGATGGTCATCAAGGAGGCCCAGCGCTCCTTCACCTATTTCCATCTTTACGGCTACCCGACCGACCTGGTGATCGCCAACCGCGTCCTTCCCGACGACGTGAAGTGGCTCTATTTCAAGGGCTGGTACGAGGCCCAGCAGCGCTATGCGCCGATGGTGGAGGAAGCGTTCAGCCCGATCCCCGTGCTCAAGGCCCCATTCTTCGACCAGGAGGTGGTGGGCATCGAGCGATTGACCGAGCTCGGCCGGCGCCTCTACGGGGACACCGACCCTACGACCCATTTCTACCGCGGTCGCCCATATTCGGTGGTCCGCGAGGACGATCAGTTCGTCATGCGAGTTGAACTGCCGTTCGTCATGAAGGAGGCCATTCGGCTGACGCGGCACGCCGACGAGATCGTGATCGAGGTGGGCAGCTGGCGGCGCAACTTCGTCCTGCCGCGGGTACTGGTGGAGGCGCCCACCCTGGGCGCAAAGTTTGATGACCACACCCTGAAGATCCGCTTCGCGGCGCCGCCGCGGAGCAGCACCGGAGGTAAGAAGGATGACCGATCAAGATCCCGCGGAGCTCGAGGCCCGCATCGAGGAGCTGGAGCGCCGCCTGAAGCGCTCTGATCCGCGAGCCACCATCGAGACCGCATTCTGGGCCCTGATGCACAACGTCCTGCCTGACGAGACGCGCCTCCATATGAAGGCCGTCGGACGCAAGCAGTTGCTCGCGGCCCGCAACTACCTCGATCGCTGGATCGCCAGGATGGATGAGACGGCCGCTGAGGAGGCCCCGGTCAGGGAGACGATCGAGGTCGAATGAGCGACCAGGTCGGGGTGATCGGCGCAGGGGCGTGGGGCACCACCCTGGCGGTCAAGTTGGCGCTCGCCGAGCGCCCGGTCAGCATCTGGGCGCATCGCGCATCAGTGAACGACCAACTCGCAGGTACCCGGCGGAATGCGCGTTATCTCCCCGGTGTCACCTTCCCACCGAACCTGCGCGTCGTCACCGACACCGCCTACCTGGGCGAGCCCCACCGGCTGTTCGTCCTGGCGATTCCCTCCGCTCACCTGCGCGCCACCCTCACCGAACTACGCGATGCTCTCTACCCGGGTGCGGCCCTGCTGAGCGTGGTGAAGGGCATCGAGGAGCGGACCCACCTGCGCATGAGCGAGGTGATCGCGGAGGAGCTCCCGGGGAGGCCGGTGGCTGTGCTGTCGGGCCCGAACCTTGCCGCCGAGGTGGCGGCCGGTAAGCCGGCCGGCACCGTGGTGGCCTCGAGCGATGCGGCGCTGGCGGCCGAGCTCGCCGCCCTGTTTGCCTCGGATCGATTCCGGGTCTACACCAACCCCGACGTCATCGGGGTCGAGCTGTGCGGAGCACTCAAGAATGTCGTAGCGCTTGCCGCGGGCTTTGTTGACGGACTCGACCTCGGAGACAGCGCCAAGGCGGGAATCATCACCCGCGGCCTGGCCGAGATGACTCGCCTGGGGGTCGCCGCCGGGGCGCACCCGCTTACCTTTGCCGGGCTGGCCGGCGTCGGGGACCTGATCGCGACGTGCATGAGCCCCC